>CAZMBD010000082.1:0-10098 GCA_964564325.1 uncultured Clostridiaceae bacterium | reverse complement strand
AACAATTAAATCTTCCAATTTACAAGAAGGAATGGTCATTGTAAGCATAGGATTGATTTGTGTCTGATTAAAGTGTAGTATATTAGCCCTTTTACTTCCTGTTTTTTCCGCAAGCTTTTTCAATTCACGAGCAAAAGTTTGATGATTAAGCTTCGCTTCATAGGCAGCTATTTGTAATACTACAGTTCTAAACCTCTCGTTATTGTTATCATTATGAGCTTTAATTAAACTTTTAATTTGATCCGCTGTGGCCATATCAAACACCTCCTTGCACACAAGTTATAGATATTATATTATTTATTAGTATATGTGTCAATTAATAGGAATTTTATATAATTTCAAAATATAATCCTTATTTATATTCATGAAAAATTTTAAACTCTTCATAAATATCATGTGTTAATTTAGATAGTGGCCGCTTCCCCCAACTTTCCTTGTCTATATAACTCATAAATATTAAATTAAGTAGTTCCTCTTCTGAGTGAAATAAGTCGGGGAACTGCTCTAATAACTCATTAATTCTACTATCATTGTAAATTACAGCATTTCGAATAATGTCTTTCACATAGTCCTTATGTTGTTTATATAATAGCTCTATTTTCATATATTTATTTAAATTTTCGACCTTATTCATATGCTTTTTATTTTTAACCATTAACTTTATATCAAAATTATTGCTACTCCCTGTCCAATATGAAAAATCTTCACTATCAGAATATGTTTGAAAAACCACATCATATCCAAATTCATCCTCATAAGGATAATATAAATCATTAATTGCTTCATAAGTATTTAACGCTTGTTTCTTAGAATTACATATGCTACAGCTGGGCACTAAGTTAAACAAAGATACTGATAAATATGCAAATAGACCTTTCGGAAAGTAGTGATCAAACTGAGGGCGTATACCATCACTTCGAAGAGTAAATGTATATTGCCTGTTACAATACGGACAAACCCTTACACCTAACTTTTCCAATAGAGATTTTGACCAGTTTCTATTAGTGAAATTATTATATAATCTGCCAAATGGATCATTTTTATCTAGTTTAATCTCTCCAACAGTATCAATAATTTTAATTAATTCATTTTTATCCCCAGTTATTAACTCTTTAAGCTTATCCTTATCAATATCTCCTGAATTATTAAATATATATTCACATAACTTTTTATATTTTGCTATCCCTTTTACTTCTTCTAAAGTACCTTTAGCCCTTTCTTTTATGTCAATATAATGTTCTGTTTTGATAACTTCCTGAATATTGTCGTCTATTTCAATTTTTATCATTATACTTCCCCTCCAAGTCATTAACATATATTTGGAGTTTTTCTATTTGTTTCTTAAGAACCTCAATTGTTTCAGAAACTTGATCAAGTTCCGCATATTTTGTTAGTTTACTTTTTAACTTTAAGTTTTCATTATACAAATCAATACCATGTAATGAAAATTTTTCATTATACATCTTTAAGATTCTATTTCTAATTAATGGTTCACCAATAGAATTGATCATATTCAGCCAATCATTTTTTTGTATCTCAGTTACATTTTCAGCATCACTTTCATTTATAAAAGAAATTACCTCTTTTATTTTGTTAGTGGCAAACTCCCCCATTGTGGATGTCATAAAAAATCCATCTTTTAAGAGAGTGTGGATATTTGCACCAAAAGTATTAAGCGTTTTTTTTACAGGTTTACATTGACCAAAATGATCTTTTTCTAGATAGATAATATTACTAGAGTGTATATCAGATAGTATAAAGGGTGAGTGCGTTGAAATAACAAGCTGAAATTCCTTCTTATTCTGACTTAAATCTTTCAAAAAAAGTATTATTATGTTTACAAAGTCCCTTGCAAGCTCAGGGTGCATTCTCGACTCAGGTTCATCAAGCAGAATTATATACTTTTCTTTAGAAGGAGTAAGTAGAGATATTTGCTCATACAATGATGCAAAGAAGTCCAAATATGCCTCCTCCCCATCACTAAGGTTTTCAATTGAATAATCAAAAAAATTGCCAAATACAGGAAACATTTGATTCAAATCACTTGTGACCTTTTCATCAATGGTTGCGTCTATTACTTTAATAAAATCATTAATACGTACATCTTTTGTTAAATTTAAGCTTATATAGTCCTTAAAAAATGAAATATTTTTATTTTTAGATAACTCCTCGGCTAAAGCCGTATAACATTTTAGAACATGCTGTATTCCATCTTCGTCACCCAAATAATAATCGGACACCAGCTTTATAATATCAAAATAATACTTCTTGTATCCTTCAAAAGACTTTATTTCAACATTAGTCTCAGATAATTGTCTTTCGATTTTTTCTTTTATACTATCAGTAAGATAATTATAGATAGAATTGAAGTAATATTGTACAAACGCCTCAAGTACCTTACACACTTCCTTATCTAATCCATTAAGTTCTTTATATGTACATTTCAAAACCAGTTTGGCATTATCATCATCTCTATAGGATAGAAAAGAACTGTCATACCGTATTTTAAATGTATATTTTTCATCTTGAAATAATTGTTTTTCAGGTTTATGTATATGCTCGAATAACATTTCAGCTTTCATAGCTAATAACTTTGATTGAAATTTTGCGATTCTCCTTGGTACAGAAATTTTGTAATCATCTTCTGGTTTCGTTGATCTGTGGTCATAATATTTATCACTAAGATTTTCGCGAAGAGATAAGATTACTAGTTTATCTTGCTCTCTTCTGTAATCACCATAAAACCTCAAACCATCCTCATCAGATTTGCTTATGTATTCTCCAGAGCGAATATTTAAATCATGTTTATGTACTAACATTCCTTTACTGTAATTGCACAAAAATGCAAACCAATATTTTTCTATAAAATATTCAATATTTAATCTGGTTGTATCTTTTATAATATTTAGAAAGCTCTCAATATCATTACCCTCAAAGCAAAATAAATCTTGGTCATTGTCATCTTTGCCCATATAGTAGATAAAAAAATAAATGGAATGTTTAATTATAGCTTCAATATCATCAGGAACACGATGACCAAAGGCTCTATTCTTATTCCTATCTTTAAAAATCATTTCATGTTCAGCGTTGTTTTTATTTCTATCTTCAGTTTTAATTCCTAAAACATCTAATAAGTTTGTTTTTCCCACGCCATTTTTACCAACAATTGCATTTATATTTGTTATGTACTCTGGATAAATTGAAACATAATCTTTGTTAGGGTTTATTTCAATGCTCTTTTTATATTTGTTATATTTCACAATAAACTTATCGCTAAAATTTAGTTCAACATCTTTATAATTTCTAAATTTTTCTATCCAAGCATAAATCAGCTCCATCTCTTTTCGTTCCCCCTATAAAATCTTTGTCATTTGTAGTTTTTAAAGTTATTACAATATGAAAGTTGCACCTATTATTTCCACTTTAATGACCTCTCCATAGTAGCATCGTCATATGCACAAAAGGACAACAAATAGGATACTTGTAAATTAATAAAATTTTCGCAGTTAATTGTACAAAATTATTTTTAAATACATCCATAATAATATTAGAAACAATTTGATTATCTGTTTTTCAGTTGTCCTTTCTAATATGGATTTTACGTTATTTATGAATTGAGAAGACATTTTTGATTCTATTAGATTTTTTATCCACTCAATATCATTGACAGTCTTTTTACCTAAATAAACTTGTTCAAAAGCATAAATTGTTCCTTCACCAATAGCCACCTATATTGATGAGAGTAATAAAGCATCAGCAAATGGGATTGGAACAGCTCCAACGACAACTGCTGCTATGGTTGCCACTCCAGTTACTCCATGAACCATGGCTCTCTTGCGCTTGAGTTTGAATGTAGCAATATCTTTTTCACCTGCTTTTACACATTCTGGCATCAAATCATTTGAGCTCAGTAATTCCCTCTAGTGTAGCATCAGCACTATCATTCAATACATATGTAGATGCAACAACGGGAATTACCTTCCGTAGGTTTTTTGAATATCGCTTATACTTTACAAATGCGTTATCTACCATTTGAATGTTTTTTCTCTTTCTGGAACAGAATATGATTTAGTAATCACAACAATTACCGGAACAGTTTCCCATATTAATGTTGCTTTTAAAAGACCTTTTATAGTCTCTGGAAACAATTTGCTTGATGTTCCTTCTACACAAAACCAAATCACATTAATTTGCTTTTCTTCATGATCTTCTTTTGCACTATGTTTCGACCATTTTTTCATAGCATTAATAACTTTGATTTTTTTACAAAAGAAGGTTCAAATTCAATTGTATCTATTATGCGAAAAGGTATCTCTTTACTTTCATATGTAGCAAGCTTGTCTGTTGTTCCTTTTGTAGCCAACCTGTTTCCACTCTTTCTTCTCCAAGAACAGTATTAATTAAAGTTAATGCAATTACTGAGATGTTCCCTTTCTTTTTCTATTTACTTGTATCTTGTTCTTGCATTTCATTAGTTTAATAAACACAAATGAATCTTATTTATTTAATAAAACTTTATTTTCATCATTTCCTAGCTTATCTTATACAATTATACGAAAGATTTCCATGCAATACAACATCATTTTTCAAGATGATAGCGTCAGTTTACTTTCGGAAATGAATGGTGAGAGTTCACATGTATGATCTGAGTAAGATTCACCTTTGTCATTTTGTTTGTTAAATTTTTATGCGACAGAATTACCCATGTAAATTTGTAAATCTTCCGAGTTTTTATTTTTTAATCATTTCTTTATCTCCTATATTGACCTATAATGATATGATAAGACAAAATATATATTTAATCACATTTACATACATCTAGAGTGGATAAGTTAAAGGAGAAATAACATGGCAGATAAATTAACAAAAAAATTAAATATTAAGTATTCTAATCTTCAAGTTTTACATAACCTTGTTAATGGTGTAATTATTAACTTTGCCACTATATTTTTAAAATTCAAGGACTTTAGTAATACTGAGATTGGCATTATACTTGCAGCTGGTGCAATCCTATCAATAATAATCCAACCAAGTCTTGCCTCATTTGCAGACAAGACAAATAAGCTTTCCCTAAGGCAGATTGCTATGATTTTATATGGGACCAATTTCTTTCTAAGTTTTCTTATGATTTTTCTTGGCGACATAAAACTAATTACATTTTCAATTTTTATTCCCATATATGCAATCCAGCTTACCTGTACCTCAATTATAAACTCACTGGCGGCTGAGTACCTGAATAAGGGGTTTTTAATAAACTTTGGGACAGCTAGGGGACTAGGTGCAGGAAGTTTTGCAGTATTTTCTGTATTTATAGGATTTCTCTTAGGAAGATATAATGCAGATATTTTAATTTACCTGGCTATAAGCCTATATATTATTGTTGTTTTGAACGTGTATTTCTTTAAACTAAG
Source organism: uncultured Clostridiaceae bacterium (assembly GCA_964564325.1). GTDB lineage: Bacteria > Bacillota > Clostridia > Tissierellales > Tepidimicrobiaceae > JAAZMA01. Next base: position 4,687 of record CAZMBD010000082.1, on the reverse strand, counting down.
TTCAGATGAACTAGCCCATGCCCCTGCTTCTTTAGTTGATAAAACAGATCTAAATAGTGAGGATGATAGTACAACAGCCTTGGGCTTTTTAATGAAATACAAGAGTTTTACTATATTCCTAATTGGTATCACATTAATCTTTTACTCTCACAATATAATTAATACATATTTAATTAACATTTTTGAAAATGTTGGTGGAGGTGAGGAGAACGTTGGTATTGCTCTTGCTATAGCTGCAGCATTGGAACTTCCAGTTATGGCAGGCTTTATACTCCTACTAAAAAAGTTTAAATGCAGTTCAATGATTAAATTTTCAGCTGTATTTTATTTTGTGAAATCCTTTATAACTCTAATAGCCGGCAGTGTTAGTGCACTTTACTTAGCGCAAACTTTACAAGTACTAGGATTTGCACTATACACACCAGCAAGCGTGTATTACATAAACACGGTAATCCCAGCCAAGGATTCAGTTAAAGGCCAGACCATGGTGAATGTGGCTTCACTTGCCCTATCAAGCGTTCTTGCTAGTATGACTGGCGGGGTCATTCAGGATACTTTAGGCGTAACGGCAATGTTAGTTATTGCCACGATTGTTACAGGTGTTGGGGTCTTGGTTATATTTGCTGGAACAGAGGATACGGGGTATCTTCGTAAATAGTCTAGAAGGGAGATGTTTTGACTCCTATCTCTAGAGTCATAAGCCTAGCAAAATTATAGTTTGTATTTCTTATTCTTTCAGTAACTTCAGCTCTATATTCATATGTTTCACGAAAATTACTTCCAGATTCTACTGACTGTACTAATGTTTTTGTAGGTATACATGCAGATATAACTACATGTAATGTTGATGCAGGTTCCTCCATATATTATATAGTATTTTTTATCATAACTATCTTCTTACCTTTTTTAGCAAAGTTTGCTACTAAGGTTTTGTCAGCTTTTTCAAATCCTATGATTATTATTTGTAGTTCTTCGTGGTTTCTCCTTGAATTGTTATTAGCTAGTTACTTGTGAATTTAATAGGACCTTACGACAACCACTCTAACATATAGAGACTGTCTATAAATATATCAAGTTAATTTATATTTATATATTCATAGGGAATAAAAGTAGTCAAAATATACCAATAAAGATAAAGAGGTATTAGGATAATCAGCAAGTTCCTATATATAATTATAAACTAGTTAATCTTGAATCTGATTCAGGCTCTAAGTTGCTGTTGTTGGTTTCTGATGTATAGGTATTCCACTTTATAATAGATATCAAAAGTTGTTTGTGTTAATTTTTACCATCATGTGCTATAATCTATTTAAAATAAAATACTTATAGTAAATCTATTTAGTGAAAGGGATAGGTATTATGGCAAATATTAAATATATAGGTAAAGATACTAAAGAACTAGAAAAGGGTAAAATACACGTAAAAAATGGTAACTATACTGGATGTGGTGCAAGAATTGATGATAACCAAGAAGATTGGGAAGTAACTTATGCATCTGTTACTTGTAATAAAAACGGTTGCAAATAAAAGGTAACAAGATAAATATTGAGTTCTAAGTTAGATTTATCTATAAGTATTTTGTTTTATTATATAAAAAAGTTCCAATTCATAAATTAATAAGCATTAGAGTACATTCTTTCAGGTAATACATCCCATTCTTACTCAAGCAGTACTTACCACTCTCACAAGAGCATGGATTATTTTCGTTGCTTTTGTGTTATGAAGAAACTCTTCTTCAAAATCTACTATATAAATCTTGTCTCAACTTATTTTATTCCATAACTTTTCATAAACTGTTTCTCTGAAATATTATAAATCTTTTCAAGGCTCTCTTCATCTTTTTCTATTTCCATGAGGACAATTTCAACACATTCATTATCAGCAAATACACTAAATGGATGTTTAATCTTACTCATCTCCTCATATAGCATTTTTTTAATTCGTTTTTAGATAAGCCTTTCTTCTCTTTATACTCAATAACACAGCTTGTTATTCCTTGAGCCATCGTCACAATCAATTCTTTGTATGGAAAGTGCACCTCGGCATAGATATCAATAAGGAGGTTATAACAATAAGATCAAGGTGTTAAAAAGAGTTTCTTATGGCATAAAGAACTCTAAAAGATTCAGAAACAGAATCTTACATATCTGTGGATAATGCAAATTTTTAAATAATATTAATGGAAGGTTTATTAAGTGTGTCTAAAAATAGTTGTAAATACAACTTTATTATTTTGAAATAAGGTCTTGATAATCCTTAGCAGGTTTGACAAAGAGCCGTAATTTGTAAAGGAAAATTTAACATTAAAACATAATTAAAAATAGACCAGATACAATGAGTTATCACATCAGGTCTATTTATATTTTATTATTTTTCTTATAAATAAATTAATATATTTAATAAAAACTAGAAATTTCATTATTGAACTTATTAGTTGAAATTATATCTTTAAACTCATTGTCCATTAAAATAATTTTATTATTTGTTACAATTTTAAAAACATTTTTATTAGAATTATAAAAAACATTTAGAATAATTTCGTTATTTTCTAGATCAAGAGAGAAAGATGGTTCTATGTCTAAATCCTTACTAATTCTTGTGATATTATCATAATCATCTAATAGAATGATAAAATCATCTCCAATTACAGATAGAGTCAAATCAGAGTTCATATTAAAATCCTTTTCATTAGTTATTTTATAATTATCATCTAGGTAAATTATTTTGACTTTTTTCTTTCCATCAGATATAAGTAAACAATATTCACCCGAATTATTTATTCTTCTAATTTCACTTCGACTATTAGGCAAATAACTTTCTTTATCTAAAGACAAAACATTCCTTTTTCTTCCGTCTTCTTTGTTATATTCCACTAAGGTCCGCCCATCCATATATATTCTTGTTTTTTTATCGCAATATATATTACTTGACAAGCTGTTATTTATTACTATATCATTCTTATCATATATTGGTTTGTTTCCAATATAATCAATACCCCAGATTCTCTTGTTTAACTCTTCATTTTCAAGCATCTTATCATCTTTTAAATCATATATGTATAAGCTCATATTTTTCATTAGATTGCTATAAAAATCTTTTCCTTCTTGATATATAATATATACACGTGTATCATCTACCCAGCAATTATTTATTGAGCCATTTTCAATTTCAAAAAGTGGAATACATTCACCACTATCACTAATAGAAAGCATTTGGCTTGTAGTTTTAAGACTGGTTGAAAACCTTAATCTATGAATTAAATTAATGCTTATATTGTTTTCACTATTAATTCCAATTAGATTATTCTTTATTGTTTCTTTGTTTATATTAACTGTAATTTTAGTGTCTGTTTTTTTATAGGACACTATTAAACCTACATATATAATTGCAAATATAGCTACAATAAATTTTATCATTTTCCTTCTATTCATTTAAAATTATTCTCCTTTTAGAACTTCTATGGGATTGAGCCTCCTGACATCCTTGGTGTTATTCTCATTTCATTGTTTTGTTCCAAATCTTCAAGATTTTTTGATAATTGTTCAAGTGAAACTGTAGAAATTCCTATGGTTAAAGTAAAAATTACCATCCCTAGACTTATAAAGAGTGAAATCATAATCAATTTAGCTTTTGAATATAATGCATTTTTTAATGACATATCAAATATCTGCATATTGTTTTCCACCCTTCACTAAATTTCCTTTTGATAATTCAATGCTTCTATTTGCATATTTTAGTAGGTTAGTATTGTGTGTAACCATTATAATCGTTTTACCTTGTTTATTTAATTTAACTAATATATCAATAATTTTTTGCGAAGACTTCTTGTCCAAATTACCCGTAGGTTCATCACATAAAATTATACTAGGATTCTGTGCAATAGCTCGAGCAATAGCAACTCGCTGCTGTTCTCCTCCCGATAAGTCATTGATTTTATTTTCTAAGCGGTCAGTAAGTCCTAGTTCATCTATAACTTTCTTTGCTCTTTCCAGTTTTTCAAGTTTTGTTAGTTCAAGAAGATGCATCGATATTACAACGTTATCAATCACAGATAAATCTTCAATTAATTGAAATGATTGGAATATAAACCCCATGTTTTTACCTCTAAATATATCTTGTTTTGATTTGTTATAGTCATAGTAAGATTCATTATCAAATAAAAGAGCGCCAGCTTTTGGTTGCATTAATCCTCCTATTATGTTTAATAAGGTTGTCTTTCCACAACCAGATGGCCCATAAATCATTATAAATTCTCCATTGTCAATTATGTCAGAAAACTCATCTAGAATTTCGATTTTTTTATTCCCACTATAATAATAATGAGTTATTTTTTTTAATTCTATTTTCATTCGTCCTGTTTCCTTTCATGTGTTGTTAAATTGTAACATATTGCAGTTGGAAAACAACCCAATTTTGGCCAACGGTTACTTCTTTACGGTGAACGGTAATTTTACATGCGCTTTTGTTTATGGTGATCTAAAAGTGGTCCAATAATCAGTCAAATATTAATTGAAAACTTCTAGCCAGGTATTGGGTTGTATTATCATTGCCTTTGGAATTCTAGATGATGTTCTATAAGCATTTGAAGTAGAAAAGCCCCTAAGTTATAAAGGTTTCTCTCCGACATTCTCTCCGACATTCTCCCCGACATTTTTCGCAGGAAAACTCACCTTGACTAATTTTATGA
>CAZMBD010000081.1:4832-10453 GCA_964564325.1 uncultured Clostridiaceae bacterium | reverse complement strand
CATAATTATAGTTGGACCAGAGGATGTAGGTACTATATTAGATACTACAGAAGTAGAATTAAAAGATGGAGATACAGTATTTGATATATTAAAACAAGTAGTAAAAGATAATAGTATCCAAATGGAATACAAGGGTAGAAAGTCTAGCATTTATATTCAAGGAATACACAATATATATGAATTCGACAAAGGGCCTGAGTCTGGATGGGTGTATAGAGTAAATGGTGAGATTTCTCAAGTTAGTTGCGGTACACATAAATTAAATGATGGGGATAAAATAGAATGGCTATATACAACGGATTTGGGAAGGGAATTTGGCGCTCCAGGAGGAGGAAAATAATGGGTTATGGATTTTCCTCCATCCATCCCCTTCCTTCTTTTTTGTATTATATTGGTGCCATAATTTTAACTATGACTTTCTATCACCCAATTTTTTTATTTACAGGTCTTTTAATTTTAATAGCCATTAATTTCATTCAAGATAAGGGAAAAAAGCTTAAATCCTATAGTAAATTTTATTTATTTATGGCTATAATTATAGTAATTTTAAATCCAATAATTTCAAGTAGGGGAGAAACTGTACTTTTTTATATATTTGATAAGGTAATTACATTAGAATCTTTCTTATATGGTGTTTGTACCATGTTATCTTTAATAAGTATAATGATATTATTTTTATCTTATAATATGATTATTACTGATGATAAATTTATGTATTTATTTTCAGGGATACTTCCAAAGACCAGCTTTTTAGTAATGATGACTATGCGATTTGTTCCACTATTTAAAAGAAGGGCAGAGGAAATAGCTATTGCTCAAAAATTAAAAGGGGGAGAAACCCATAAAAACAGTTTCAAAGATAAAATAAAAGAAGGTATGCAAACATTAAATATACTTGTTACTTGGTCCTTAGAAGAAGCAATCCAAACAGCTAGATCCATGAGAGCTAGAGGATATGGAGCGACTCAAGACAGAACTTTTTATTTTAATTATAGAATGGATACATTAGATATAATAGTACTTATAGCTATTATAGTAGTAATATTCATATTACTATTTTCATGGAATACAAATTTATTTGCTTATCAAATATATCCAAAAGTACAGTCTATTAAATTTGATTTTAAAACCACATTATTTTTTATTTTATACTCATTGTACATGGGTATTCCTATAATCATAGAAGGGATGGACAAAAGAAAATGGCGCAAATAGAACTAATAGAATATTCTTTTAAATACCCAAGGGAAGATAAAAAAGCTTTAGACAATATAAATTTATCCATAGATGAAGGAGAGTTTATTTTAATCTGTGGACCTTCAGGTTGTGGGAAGACTACTCTACTTCAACAATTAAAAAAGGAGATAATACCAGAAGGAGAAATAACAGGTAATGCCCTATATAAGGATACTAAAATAGATGATTTAAATGATTTTATAGCTGCATCAGATATAGGAATGGTATTTCAAGAACCTGAAACTCAAATAGTCACCGATAGAGTTATAAATGAATTAGCTTTTTCTATGGAAAATTTAGGCTACTCCCTAGATACTATGGGAAGAAGAATTGGAGAAATGGTGCATTTTTTTGGAATAGAAGATAAAATGTATGAAAAAGTTTACAGTTTATCTGGAGGACAAAAGCAAGTTTTAAATCTTGCTTCAGTACTAGTTTTGCAACCTAAGGTTTTATTACTAGATGAGCCTACATCCCAATTAGATCCAGTATCATCCAAAGAATTTATTCAAATGGTTCAAAATTTAAACAGGGATTTTTCAATAACTGTAATTCTTTCTGAACATAGATTAGATGAAATATTTCACATAGCTGATAGAGTGATTATGTTAGATAAGGGACAGATAAAATATGAGGGAAGTCCAAGAGATGTGGCTAGAGAAATATATAAGAAAGAGGACAAAGTTTTTTTAAATTATATCCCAGATATTTCAAGACTATATTTTAAATTAGACAAAGAAAAAGATAATATGCCCCTTACAGTAAGAGAAGGGAAAAAGTGGATTAAGAATATTGATATAAAAGAAAATAATCCTACAAATTCAAGTTCTAAAGAGAAAAAAAACACTATCATTAATATTAAAAATATATCCTTTAAATATGAAAGAGAAAAACCTTTAGTATTAGATAAATTAAACTTAGATATAAACCAAAGTGAGATTTTATCTATATTAGGAGGAAATGGAGCAGGTAAATCTACTTTATTGAAAGTAGTTGCAGGAGCATACAAACCACAATATGGAGAGATATATATAAATGGTGGAAAACTTTATAATATAGATGAAATCGAGAGATTTAGACATATAGGTTATTTAGATCAAAATCCTACACTTTATTTTTTACATGATAGTGTAGAAGAAGAAATATACAATAGAGCAAAAAAAATTAATGCAGATGAAAAAGATGTTAAATATCTTATAGATTTATTTGAATTAAATAATATATTGCATAGACATCCCTATGATATAAGTGGTGGAGAAAAACAAAAAGTAGCTTTAACCACTGTGTTGTTAGCGAAACCCAAAATACTCTTACTAGATGAACCTACTAAAGGAATAGACCCAATTTCTAAAAAGAAAATTGGAGAACTTTTATTGAATTTAAAGGAAATGGGGATTACTTTGGTAATTGCTACTCATGATATAGAATTTGCAGCTAGATTTTCGGACCGTTGTGCTTTATTATTTGATGGGGATATAAAAACTATTGAAGAACCTAGGGACTTTTTTAGTCAAAATTATTTTTATACTACTAGCATAAATCGAATTATGAGGGACAAACTGCCTAATGCAATAATATATGAGGATGTGGTTCAAGATGAACATATCTAGGAAGTATGCAGGATTTACTATTATTGGATTTATTATATTGTTAATAATTTCAACTTTTTGGTCTGACAAACATTATCTTACCGTTAGTTTTATTATGTTAATACTTGCTATGGCACCTTTTTTTATAGGTTTTGAAAAAAGGAATTTAAAAGCAGAAGAAATGGTGATAATTTCTATGCTATCTGCCATAGCTGCCATAGGTAGAGTTCCGTTTGCAGCACTGCCATCAGTTCAGCCTACTTCTTTTGTCATTATAATGTCTGCCCTTATTTTTGGCGGAAATATAGGTTTTATGGTAGGAAGTACTGCAGCAATAGTCTCCAATATGCTATTAGGACAAGGCCCTTGGACACCTTGGCAGATGTTTTCTTGGGGAATGATGGGGTTTACTGCAGGATTGTTAAAAGATACAAAGTTTATGAATACAATCGCTGGAAGGTGTATATTTGGAGCTGTATGGGGTTTTTTATTTGGTTGGATTATGAATTTATGGGGAGTGCTTTATTTAGATTCTACTACTTTAACTTGGAAAGTATATTTAGCTTCTTGCATGGCTAGTTTTAAATTTGATTTAAATCATGCTATATCAAATATAGTATTTATATCTTTGTTTAGCAATAGATGGGTAAAGATATTAGATAGAGTAAAAGTTAAATATAAACTTATGGAGTAAAACTTGACAGAGGAACGGGTTTTTTTGTCAAGTTTTTAAATATTCGTAAAGATTAAATATGATGAGTACTTTAGTCCTAATATTGTGGCGAAAAATAAAAAATATATGATATACTATAAATGGATTGTAGTAATTACATAAGAAAGATATATAGCAGGAGGATTGAAATATGAAGATATTAATTGTAGACGATTCTAGATTTACACAACTTACTATGGCAAAACTTTTGAAATCATATATTGAGGATTTAGAAATCTTTTTTGCTAGTGATGGAGAAGATGGATTTAACAAGTATAAAGAATTAAATCCAGATTATGTATTTGTTGATTTACTTATGCCTATTGTAAGTGGACAAGAATTGGTAAAGCTAATAAAAAAATATGATACAAACTCAAAAATATTTGTCGTTTCAGCAGATGTACAGAAAAACGTAAAGAAAGAGATTGAATCTTATGGTATAATGAAATTTATTAATAAGCCTTTTACTGAAGAAAAGGCAGAATTAGTAACAAAAATTATTAAAGGTGATACAAGATGAATGAGAACGGATTAAGTCAAGATATATTAAAGGAAATATTCAATATAGGTGTTGGCAAAGCTGCCAGTATGCTTTCAGAAATAGTAGATAAAAAAATAATATTGGATATTCCAAATATAATTATATTAGAACCAGAAAATCAAAATAAGGAAATATGTGATCATTTTTCTAAATTACCCCAAGGGGCATTGATGGTGTCTTCTATTAATTTTGAAGAGAAAATAACTGGTGAAGCCAATTTGCTTTTCCCAGCTAATAAGATGAGAAATTTTATAAATTTGTGTATAAATCAACCAGAATATATTGGTGAAGATGATTTAAATTTTACTGATATGGATTTTGATATAATAAAAGAAATAGGAAATATAATATTGAATTCCATAGTGGGGGAAATTGGAAATGTTTTTAATATTGATTTAAAATATACTTTACCAGAGGTAAAATTATTTGATAGAAATAATTTTAAAAATAATTTAAAAAGCAAAAAGGGTCTTTGTATGTTGATGTTATATATTACATTTGTAATAGACGATGTTAGAATAGAAGGGGCGGTAATTATTAATTTAACTTTAGATTCATTAAATGAATTGATGGAAATGATAAAAAAGATGGAAGAGGATATAAATGGATAGAATGTTATTTGATATATTAAACTATGTTAATGAAGGTATAATAATAACAGATGATAAATTGAATATATTATTTTGGAATGCTCAGATGGAAAGTTTAACTGATATAAAACAGAAGAAAGCCCTAAATTCTAACCTATGTGAAGTATTACCAAGTTTAAATAAAAATTATTTTAAAGTAGCGATAAATTCCGTTATGGAAAAAGGCTACAAATACTTCTTTTGTTCATCTATACATAAAGGTTTAATTTCAGATACTAGAAATTTAAATGTAAGAGTTAATAAATTTGAAAAACATAATACCAAGTATTTAATCATTGAATGTATAGATGTTACTAGTCAAATGCTTAGAGTTAATCAATTAAAAGAATATAGTAATGAACTATATTTATTAAATAAAGAACTAAAAGAAAAAGAGAAAGAAATAGAAAAGCTAGCTTATTATGATCAACTTACTGGTTTGGTTAATAGAACATTTTTTGACGATGTAGCAAAAAAATTTTTAGAGAAAGCAAAAAGAAATAATAGTAAAATAGGATTAATGTTCATCGATGTTGATCAGTTTAAAGAAATAAATGATATGTATGGACATAAGGTAGGAGATAAAACAATAGTTGAGATTGCCAATTTGTTGGTAGAAAATACAAGAAAATGTGATATAGTTTCTAGATATGGTGGAGATGAATTTTTAATATTGTTGCCTGATATTAAGCATTATAGTGATTATAAAATTATAGCATCTAGAATAGCTAATGCCAATAAAAAAATTAATATTTCAGATGATATAGAAATTAAAATATCTTTAAGCATAGGAGTTAGTTTTTATCCAAAAGATGGAGACAATATTGATGATTTAATATTAAAAGCGGATAAAGCTATGTATTGCGTTAAAAATAGAGGAGGAAATGAGTGTATTCATTATCTTGCAAGATAGA
>CAZMBD010000081.1:0-4732 GCA_964564325.1 uncultured Clostridiaceae bacterium | reverse complement strand
TACCCGCCAAAGGCACCGATTATAATAGGTCTTCCGATTAATACAGCATCTGCCCCTAATGCTAACATCTTAAATACATCTACTCCAGATCTGATGCCACCGTCTACCAATATCATAATCTCTCCTTTAACTGCATCTGCAATTTCAGGCAATGCTTTTGCAGTAGATTGGGCATGGTCAAGGACTCTACCACCATGATTAGAGACAACAATGGCCTTTGCTCCAACTTCTACAGCTATTTTTGCTTCTTCAACAGTCATTATTCCTTTTAAAATAAAAGGTAAATTAGTAGAAGAAATTATTTTTTTCAATTCTTCAATAGTTTTTGGTCCAACAGGTTGTCCTTTTAATGCCATTGTAATTAAACCTGCTCCATCGATATCCATTCCTACAGCAAGGGCATTTGTTTTTTCTGCTTTTTTAATATTATCTATTACTTTTTTATTTTTTCTTGGTTTAATAATAGGAACTCCTTTACCTTGAACTTTTTCTATAGCTGCTAATCCTTGATTATATAAATTTGGATCCCCAGAATCACCAGTCATAGCAATAGTTCCTGCTGCTAAACTGCCATTAATTACACTGTCTATATATTCTTCTTCAGTTAATGCACCACCCATATTAAAAACAGTACCTGTAATAGGGGCAGTAATTATAGGAAATTTTAAATTTGTATCAAAAAAATTAAAATTTAAATCTGGATCTTTTGCGTCATGAATAGTTTTTAAATTTAGTTTAACTTTACTTAAATCTTCTACATTACTTTTAAAAGTTGAACCTGTGAGGGAACCTCCCATACCTGGGACTTCACCAGCACATGCAATACCATTACATACTGGGCATACTCTACAATACCCTTTCATTTTTTCCCTTGCAATACTTTCAAGTTCTTTTATATTCATAGTTCCACCTCTTTTAGTATTTCTTTAATATTGAATATGACAGAGTAGATGCTTTTTGTCAAGTTTTCTTGACCAAATAGGTTTGTCATGATAAACTATAGAAAAGGTTTGCTCTGGCAAACCAAAAGGGGGTGCTGATTATGGAAAAATTTAAGCTTTTTGATGCGGAGTATAAATTTATGGATATCGTTTGGGAAATCGAGCCAATAAATTCTACTGAACTTTCAAAAATATGTTTTTCTAAATTAGGTTGGAAAAAGCCAACTACCTATAATATGATACGAAAACTATCGGATAAAGGTATTTTAAAAAATGAAAATGCTACTGTTGTATCATTAATTAGCCGAGAACAGATACAAAGATATGAGAGCGAAGCTTTTTTGGAAAAATCTTTTGATGGTTCGCTTCCAGCTTTTATTGCAACATTTTTGACAGATAAAAAATTATCTGAAAGGGAAGCAAAAGAAATAAAAAAAATGATAGAGGAGGCGACTAAATGACTGAATTATTTATTACCATATTAAACATGAGTCTAACTGCTAGTTATGTTGCTTTAGCAATTATATTAATACGATTATTGCTAAAAAAAGCACCAAAGATATTTTCTTATGCTCTTTGGGGTATATTATTGTTTAGATTGATTTGTCCCTTCTCTTTTGAAAGTAGTTTAAGCTTGATACATTCTAAATCTAATGCAATTCCCAAGGATATAATTTATACACAAAATCCTGCTATAAACACTGGAGTTGAAACTTTAGATAAGGTGGTAAATACTACAATTCAAAATTCTCTTCCTTCAGTTCGACCTGAATACAGTTTTAATCCTATGGGGGTTATTTTGTGGATAGGATCTAATATATGGATAATAGGTATGATAATTATGCTATTCTATGGTGTGCTTTCTTATATAAAATTAAAGCATAGACTTGTCACTGCTACGTTGATAAAAGGCAATATATATGAAACAGATCTTATTAAAACATCTCTTGTATTTGGCTTTGTTCGACCTAAAATTTATATGCCAGTTGGCTTAAAAGACAAAGAATTTGATTATATACTTAAACATGAACAGGTGCATATTAAAAGACGAGATTACCTTATTAAACCTGTTGCTTTTATAGCACTTGCAATACACTGGTTTAATCCTATAATTTGGCTTTCGTTTGTTCTGATGGTCAAGGATATGGAGATGTCCTGTGATGAAAGTGTAATGAAATATTCAAAGGAGGATATTAGAGGAGATTATTCTAATTCTTTGCTTTCTATATCAATAAAACAAAGTGGATTGATTTCACCTATTAGTTTTGGTGGAGGAAACACCAAAGGAAGAATTAAAAATATATTGAATTATAAACAACCTAAATTTTGGGTAGTACTCATAGGAGTAGTTGCTGTTATTATAACAGGTATAGTGTTGATATCTAATCCTAAAACTTCTCCGACTATTGATATTGAAGGAATACTCAATTATTATGAGGGCATTGGTAACAATTTAGAAAGTGATGCTATTTTTAATGGAGAAAGTAAAAAATCAAGTAATGACTTTTCTCAGGAAGTAATAGATATTGTAGAAAAGAATTTAAATATTGTAATGTCATCACCTAAAGAGTCTTCTAATCCAAATGATTATATTAAAGCTCATGAAATTGAATATGAGAATATCATTAAATATGGAAGTGAAGAAGCACTCGAATACATGCTTTATCAGTTTGAACAAGGAAATGCAGATGGATTACGTGGTGCGATTATGATGAGATTGTGCAAGGAATTATTAGGGGTAAGAAATAATGTAATAGATGAAGCATTATCTCCAGATGAATGGTATGCACAACTTGATATACGACAGGAGATTATCCTTCCTGATTTTACTTATGATGGAAATGATCCTATTGAAAAATTGGTTTATGAAACGGAAATTGAAAAATCTGAAAATCCTAAAGGTGGATTTAAAATAGTTGCTCCCCATATTTTTGGAAATTACGAGGAAGATAATAAATTAAAGGTAATTGTAACAACATATAGTTCGACTTATAGACTTTATGGCAAAGCCCTTTCAGATGAGGGTGGATCTGTCATTCCAGCTGCAATAACTTATGTTAAGAATTCTGATGGCAGTTATTCATTGGAAAAATATGAGCAGGCTAAAGATGGCTCTCTTTTTGCTCCTTCTATAGAAGAATTTTGCACTATGCCTGTATCGGGAAAAAAGATAAAAGGACTGGCTGATAAAATACTTGATTATTATATGGATTATAGTGATATTATTCAATTAGAACGTGAAAACTTAATTAAGCATTTGAAAGCTAATGATCAATATGGTGTTTCACTTTATCAACCATATTATAGTAAACCAGATGAGTGGATACCTCTTACTTAAGATGATTGTAATAATATTATCATCTAGAGTCAATGGTATTGATATTTCAATTCAGGAGCTTATTTTGTAAGCTCTTTTTGTTTACCTATGCCAGATATAGATAAAATTAATTAATAAAAAAATAATATAGAATATTATCATAAGATGAAATAGGCTTTTTTAAAGATTTCAATGCTATAATGTGAAATGTAATAATATAATGTAAAAGCTAGCAGAAACAAACTGAGAATATGAAAGGAGAAATAGAAATGAATAATCTACCAGAGATATTTGATGAATTTAGTGAAGCTAGAAGGGACTCCTTTATAAGAGTGAAAGAATACAAAGATTTAGGAAAACATATAGTAGGAACATTTTGCACTTATACTCCTGTTGAAGTAATATATGCAGCTGGAGCGTATCCTATTTCATTATGTGGTATGAGTGATGAAACTATACCAGATGCAGAAAAAGACCTTCCAAAGAATTTGTGTCCTCTAATAAAGTCTAGTTACGGTTTTGCTTTAACTGATAAATGTCCTTTTACTTATTTTTCAGATATAATTGTAGGAGAGACCACTTGTGATGGAAAGAAAAAAATGTATGAGTATTTAAGTGAAATTAGACCAATGCATGTAATGCAATTACCACAGGCTATAGATAGAGAACATGCCTTAGAAGTTTGGAAAAATGAAATTCAAATATTAATGAGGAGATTAGAAAAAGAATTTAATGTAAAAATTACAGATGATGATTTAAGAGAAGCTATAAAAAAATGTAATAAAGAGAGGAAAGTACTAAGAGAATTATATTCTTTAGGTAAAGAAAATCCTTCTCCTATAACAGGAATGGAAGTTCATACTATTTTACATGGAGCATCCTTTACTTTTGATAAAGATGAACAAAATAAAAAAATAACGGAATTAGTAGAAGGAATAAAAACACAAAGTAAAATTACAGAATCTAAAAAGAAAGTACCAAGAATTATTATTACTGGCTGTCCATTAGGAGGAGTTGCAAATAAAATTATACCTATTATAGAGGAAAATGGTGCAGTGGTTGTATGTTATGAAAATTGCAGTGGTATAAAAGAAAAAATTCGTCTAGTAGATGAAACTAAAGATCCAATAGAGGCATTAGCTGAGAAATATCTAAACATTGGTTGCTCAGTAATGGCACCAAATGATAATAGAATAGAATTATTATCAGAATTAATAGATGAGTATAAGGCAGATGCAGTAATAGATGTAGTGTTACAAGCTTGTCATACTTATAATGTAGAAACACGTAGGATAAAAAATTTTGTAAACAATGAAAAAAATATACCTTATATGAATATTGAAACAGATTATTCAGAAACAGATAAAGGGCAATTGAAAACAAGAATTGCTGCATTTATTGAAATGCTATAGTAAAAAAGGTGGCAAAGGGACGTTTTGATTGCCACCTTTTTTCTGCATTTATACCATCTATT
>CAZMBD010000080.1:0-10505 GCA_964564325.1 uncultured Clostridiaceae bacterium | reverse complement strand
CAAAAATTATCCCATCTCTTTTGCATTTCGACATCTTTAGTTAACCTTGCAATAATAGCTATAGAATCTTTTTTCATATGGTGTTCCTCTATTAGATAGAATTTCATAAATTGCTTCTTGAAGCTGCCTCCCATCAAAGCCAAAGTTTGTTGCTAATAAAGGTATGAATACAACTAAGAATATCGCTTACAATATTTTACATAAAAATGGATATATTTATTCTCAAACAGTTCGTGGTGCTAATGCAGATTTAAAAGAATATGTTCTATCAGCTAAAGGTTATGAAGAATCTTCCGATGGATTTAAGATAAAGTCACGAATTGTTACCACTAATATTTGGGTAGAAAATATTTCTAGAAAAAAGATCTAAGTACAAATAGAACAAAAACAAGTAGTTTTTTATAGTCCAGATTATGCTAAAAGAGCAAGATACGAAAGAGAAAATGCAATTGAAAAAACAAAAAAATTAATTAATAACACTAAAAATGGTAAGTTGCCTACAAAAGGATCATTTAAAATTACTAAAAGTAAATTAAAAACAACACCAGTCTCAAAGGCTGATGTTTCAAAAGATTTGTTGAGTAAATCTATAAGCCGTGTTCTGTTTTAGATGATCATCTATCTATGACCCATTGTTACCAATGGGTTCCTGCGACCTACCATTTGGGAAGGTAGCGGGCTACTACCTTTTTAGATCCCTTCTTGGTCTTGCTCCGGATGGGGTTTACATAGCCGACTAGTCACCTGAGCCGCTGGTGAGCCCTTACCTCACCTTTCCACCCTTACCAGAATTTCTTCACCACAAGCTTAGCAAATGCCAAACAGGGGCTCTGGCGGTATCTCTCTGTTGCACTATCCTTAGGGTCACCCCCACTGGACGTTATCCAGCATCCTTGCCCTTTGGAGCACGGACTTTCCTCATGCAATACATGCGATCATCTGATTTACTCAGCATATTCTCAATTTTATCTAGAATTACTATAACATATTTAGACAAGTTTTTCAAGTTTACTTTTTTACATAAACGGTATAATATTCCAGTTATTTACCTTTTATAATATAATATTCTATCACAGTTTTCACAATGAACTATTTCATTTTCAAATCTCAATCTATCTATTATTATAGTTGGCAATAATACATTGCAACCACCACATTTTGAATCTATAACTTCCACTACTGCATTTCCTTTTACTCTTTGTAATTGAATATATTTTTTTAAAGTTTTTTCGTCAATTTGTGATACTATTTTTTCCTTTTCATATGCTTCCTTATCTGCCTCTTGTTTAAATTGGTAAATTAGTTTTTCATATTCTTCTATTACTTTAACATATTCTACTTTAAGTTCCCAAAAATCTTTTTCAATCTCAGCAAGTTCTATCTTTAAGTTTTCCATCTCCTCCATTTGGGAGATTATTTCTATTTCTTTTTCATCTATTCTTTCCTTAAGTATTTCCCTTTCTTTATCTAAATATCCTAATTGCTTTAAATCATTAATGTTCCCATTATATAGTTCTTTTTCCACTTCATTTAATTTAAAATCCAAATCTTTTAATGTAGAATTGTTTCTATTTATCTCTTTTTCAATCTCCTTTAATCTAAATTTTAAATCTGTTAATTTTAATTCAGATTTTTTTATGGAATTTGAAATTTTTTTAATAGATTCCTGATTCTGCAATTCCTCTAATTTTTCTTTTATTTCTCCTATATTATCATCATGTTTCTGAAGCTGCCATAATAAATCTAAATTATCCACTTTACCACCCCCATTTGGTTAAAATACTGTATAAGGCGGACTACTTTGATTATAAATTTTAATATCTAAAGGTTTCTCTACACTCCTTTCTATGTAATCTTTTATTACTGGTAATATTATCTTTTCAGTGTGAAAATGACCTGCATCTATTAAAGTTAAGCCTAATTCATTTCCATATTGTGCATCGTGATATTTTATATCTCCAGTGATATATATATCTGCTCCCATCATAAATGCATCCTTTATAAAAGAAGAACCACTTCCTCCACATACAGCTACAGTTTCAACATTTTTATCTATATTTCCATAAACTATTAAATATTGAGTATCTAGTCCTTTTTTTATAATATCTAAATACTTTTCAAAAGGCATTTTGTGGATTTTTCCTACTCGACCGTAGCCAAATCCTTCTATTTTATTTTCTAGTTTATAAATATCATAGGCAACTTCCTCATAAGGATGAGCCTTTATCATTTTATTTATTATTCTTTTCAAATCCTTCTCTTTTACTATGGTTTCTATTCTAGTTTCTTCTACCTTCTCTAATTTATCTACAGTTCCTAAATAAGGATGAGTCCCTTTATGAGGCATAAAAGTACCTATTCCTTCTAAATTAAAGCTACAATGACTATAATTTCCTATATAACCTGCCCCTTCATCTCCTAAAACCTTTAATATTAAATCTTTGTGACTATTGGGTACAAATACTACCAATTTATATAAGTCCTCACTATATACAGACTTTAATGGTATAGTATTTTTAATTCCTAAAATTTCAGCTAATCTATCATTTACCCCGCCTTTAGCTATATCTAAATTAGTATGTGCATTATATACAACTATATCTTCTTTTATTATATCGTATATTAGCTTTTCCTTGTAGTTTAACTTTGTCAAAGATTTTAAAGGACTAAATATAATTGGATGATGAGTAATTATCATTTGAGCATTTATATCTTTGGCCATTTTAAATACTTCTCTATCTAAGTCTAAAGCTAAAAGTATTTTTTCTACTTGTCTTTCTGGATCTCCTATTTGAAAGCCAGTATTGTCCCATTCATCTACTAAATCCATAGAAGCCCATTTTTCTAACAAATTCATTATCTCAATTGCCTTCAATTTCTTTAAGTACCTCCTTTAATTGTAATAATTCTCTTTCTAATTCTTTTTTTCTATTTAAAGCCTTTTCTGTTTCTATATTTTTTAACTCTTCTAATATTTCTTTTATGATTTTTATTTTAAATTCTATAAATTCATTTAATAATGAATCTTGATTTTCTATTAATTTTTGGCCTATTTCATAATATATTTCCTTTTCTATATAGGCCTTGCCCTTTTTCGCATAAATTATTTCATAAAATTTGTTTTCTTCTTTAACTAATGCTTCATCTATTATTTCAAAATTATTTTCATATAGGTATTTTCTTAATTCATTTACAGCTATATTTGGTTGTAATATAAAATGGGTTATAGTATTAGTTTTTTTTCTATCCTTGTCCAATATATCTCTAATAAGTAGTCCTCCCATTCCTCCAATTACAACTGTATCTATTTCAAAGGGCAATATTTTATCTAAACCATCCCCTAATCTAATGTCTATATCTTTTTCGTAATTATTAGTCTTTACAAATTCTATGGTTTTTTCTAGGGAGTTTTCACTAATATCTACAGCTATAACTTTTTTAGATATATTATTTTCAATTAAATAAATAGGTATATAGCCATGATCACATCCTATATCTCCTACTATAGAGTTTTCAGGAACAAAATCAGCTATTTTTTGTAGTCTGTTTGATAATTTCATCTATTTCTTCCTTTCATATATTATGATAATTAAAAACGAAATTCTTCGCTAACGTTCTAAATTACAATACCATCACACAATTAAAGATTCGCATATGCGAATCTTTAATTTATTCTAAGAAATCCTTTAGTTTCTTAGATCTACTAGGATGTCTTAATTTTCTTAAGGCTTTAGCCTCTATTTGTCTAATTCTTTCTCTAGTTACATCAAATTCCTTACCTACTTCTTCTAAAGTTCTAGCTCTTCCATCATCTAGTCCAAATCTAAGTCTTAATACCTTTTGTTCTCTTGGTGTAAGAGTGTCTAATACCTCTATTAATTGTTCCCTAAGCATAGTAAAGGTTGCTGCATCAGCAGGGGCCAATGCATTGTCATCTTCGATGAAATCTCCCAAATGACTATCTTCCTCTTCCCCAATAGGTGTCTCTAAGGATACTGGTTCTTGAGCTATTTTCATTATTTCCCTTACCTTTTCTACTTCCATATTCATTTCCTTAGCTATTTCTTCAGGTATAGGATCTCTCCCCAATTCCTGTACTAATTGCCTTTGGACTCTAACTAATTTATTTATAGTCTCTACCATATGAACTGGGATTCTTATAGTTCTAGCTTGATCTGCAATAGCACGAGTTATAGCTTGACGTATCCACCAAGTTGCATAAGTACTAAACTTATATCCTTTTTTATAATCAAATTTTTCAACAGCCTTCATTAATCCAAGATTCCCTTCTTGAATTAAATCTAAAAATAGCATACCTCTTCCTACATATCTTTTTGCAATACTTACTACTAATCTAAGATTGGCCTCTGCCAATTGCTTCTTAGCCTCTTCATCTCCAGCTTCCATTCTTTTAGCTAATTCTATTTCCTCTTCAGCTGTTAATAATGGGATTTTGCCTATTTCTTTTAAATACATTCTAACAGGGTCATCTACAGCTATTCCCTTTGGAACTGATAGATCTTCCTTCTTGATATCTTCTTCATCTTCTTCATCTACTTCATCTGTTTCCAAGAGAAGATCATCTTCTCTATCTCCTACAATATCTATCCCCATATCTTCTAGTCTTGTATATATTTCATCTATTTGTTCTACTTCCAAATCTATTTCTTCTAATAAATCAGCTATTTCTTTATATGTTAATATACCTTGTTTTTTACCTTTTCCTATTAGTTTTTTTACAGCTTCAATTTGGTTTTTTTGTTCCAATGCTGCTCCCTCCCTTCCAAGAATTTATATATATGATTCTAATTCATTTTTTAACTCCACTTGTCTTAGGGATAATGCTTTAAATTCTTCAATATTTTCTCCACTTAAAATCTGCCCTATTTCTTGTATCTTTTTAGTTACACCGTCTAATTCCATTTTTATTCTTGACAAATTTATAGTTTTAACTAAATCTTCTATAGCTTTATCTATATCCTCAGACAAAAAGTCTATATTTTGGTTTAAAATCTCTTCTAAAAAATCTATATCTTTGATATTGTCTAATAATATTTGAGGTTCTATATTATTTAATCCAGTATTTGAATTATATTCATTTGATATAGTTTTTGCTAACAATCTACACTCGTTATTTAAAAAATCTTCTATATCCAAATATTTTTCTATTATATCAAAATAAGATTTATTTTCAATCATTAATTTTATTAATGTCTTTTCTGCCTTAAAATATCCAGATTCAGGTACCATATTTACTGGCTTTATTTTATCTTTATTATGCCTAAATCCACTATTAATATACTTGTCCTTGGAATTTTTTGTATTGTAATCTGGTTTTCTGCTTATTATTTCTCTTTCTATGGCATCTTTAGATATACCAGTTTCTTTTGATATTTTATCTATATATACATCTTTTTCAACAGGAGATTTTAATCCTCCTAAGATTTTAGCAATTTCTTGAGTAAATTTAATTCTTTCCTCTAGATTAGATATATTATATTTTTGTTTATTTATAAATATATTGTAATCTATATAATTCAATGCATCTTTCAAAAGCTTTTCAAATTCTCTTACTCCATTTTCTTTTATAAAATCATCTGGATCTTGATTAAATGGAAGTTTGATAATTTTTGCATTTACTCCTTCTTTTTTCAATATGTTTATTGCTCTTGTAGTTGCATTAATTCCAGCCTGATCGGAATCATAACATATGAAAACTTCTCTTCCATATCTTTTTAATAATTTTGCTTGATTTGCAGTAAAAGCAGTTCCTAAACTGGCTACGGAATAATTTATTCCATTGTTAAAAAGAGATATTACATCCATATAGCCTTCTACTAATATGATTTTATCCCTATTTGAATATTTTTTAATTAAATTTAGTCCGTATAGATTATTTCCCTTTGTAAAGGCTGGAGTATCTTTAGAATTTAAATATTTAGGCATAGATTCATCTAGCACCCTACCACCAAAACCAATTACCCTATTTCTTGTATCTATTATTGGAAAAATTATTCTATTTCTAAATTTATCATAATAGCCAGTATTATCCTTTCTAATACCAATTAACCCTGCTTTTTCTAAATCTTTTTCATTATAACCTTTCTCTTTTAAATATTTATATATGCCTTCCCAATTATCTTCAGCAAAACCTAAGCCAAATTGATTTATAGTTTTTCTTTTAATTTTTCTAGACTGTAAATATTTTAATGCTTCTTCATTTCTTATTAAATTTGAATAATAGTATCTTGCAGCTTCTTTATTTATTTCATATATTCTATCTCTTTCATTCTCTAGTTTTTTATCTCTTTCGCTTTTTTCTTCTAGAGGTATTCCTAATTTATTTGCTAAATATTCACAGGCCTCTAAAAAAGATAAGTTTTCCATTTTCATTATAAAGGAGATTACATCTCCTCCTTCCCCACATCCAAAACAATGATAAAATTGTTTTACTTCAGATACTGTAAATGATGGAGTCTTTTCATTGTGAAATGGACAAAGTCCTACAAAATTCACTCCTGTTCGCTTTAGCGGCAAATATTCAGATACTATATCAACTAAATTTGCATCTTCATGAATTCTTTCTATTACCTCATCATTAATAATATAAGACATTCACACCACCTTAATTTCTAATAATAAATCACGTATCTATATTCGACAAAAATTTAAATAATCCTTCTTTTTTAGTAAATTTTTTTCATTTATTCTAATATTTTTCCCAAGCCTTTGGAATAAATAATTCTCTAAATAAATTAACCACATATCTATCTGTCATACCCGCTATATAATCGCAGATTATATCTTCTTTCATAGTATTCTCTTCATAAAGCTTTCTATGTTCTATGGGTAGTTTTTCAAAATTATAAAGATAGTAAATATAAAGTTGCTCAATTATATATTTAGCCTTATCCTCTTCTTTTTTAGCTACACTATTTAAGTATACCCTTTCAAACATAAAATCTCTTAACTTTTTTGTATAATTATCTATTTCATCACTCATGGATATTCTACTTTTTCCCAAACTATTTTCTATTACATCTAATATCATAGTATTGATTCTTCCCCCATGAGAATTTCCTAAAATCTCAATACAATCCTTTGGCATATCTTCTCTTTTAATAATACCTGCACGAATTGCATCGTCTATATCATGATTTATATAAGCTATTCTATCTGCAATTCTTACTACATGCCCCTCTAGGGTTTCTGGCTTGTTTTCCCCAGTATGATTCAGTATTCCATCTCTAACTTCATAAGTGAGATTTAAACCAATTCTCTTATCATCATGTTCTAAATAATCCACAACTTTTAAACTTTGTTCATTATGATAAAATCCTTTAGGATGTAATTTATTTAATACACCTTCTCCTGTATGACCAAAAGGAGTATGACCTAAATCATGTGCTAAAGCTATAGCCTCCACTAAATCCTCATTTAATTTTAAAGAGCGAGCCAAAGTCCTAGATATTTGTGCTACCTCTAAAGTATGAGTTAATCTAGTTCTGTAATGATCTCCCTCAGGAGCTATAAATACTTGAGTTTTATGTTTTAATCTTCTAAAGGATTTGGAGTGAATTATTCTATCCCTATCTCTTTGAAAATCAGTTCTAATAGAACATTTTTTTTCATTAACTATCCTTCCTTTAGAATTTTTGCTCAAAACTGCATAGGGACATAAATTATTGACTTCTAATTTTTCTATTTGTTCTCTTATATTATCCATAATATAACCCCTTCATGAATAAAGTTCCCCTTATTATATATACAACATAAACTTCAATAATCCTTTAATATTTAAAAATAAATTTAAATTTAAATTTATTTTTATATTCTTTATACCCATTATTTTAAAATATATTAATCCGTAAGACTTTAAGGCATAAAAGAAGTGTTGTATTTACAACACTTCTTTAGTCTAATATATATTCTCCAAAATTTTCTTTCATATGATCTATTACTATCCCTGCAGTTTCTTCTACAGCTTTATTGGATACATCTATTACTGTACAATTAAGTTTTTCCATTACTTCTTTGGAATATTCAAGTTCTAATTTTATTCTTTCTATGCTAGCATAATTTGCATCATTATTTAATCCTAAAGATTTAAGTCTTTCCTGCCTTATTTCATTTAACTTAAAGGGATTAGCTATCAAGCCAAAAACTCTTCTTGTATCTTTTAAAAATAATTCCTGTGGTGCAGGAACTTCTGGGACTAAGGGTACATTGGCCACTTTGAAATGTTTATGTGCAAGATACATGGATAAAGGTGTTTTTGAAGTTCTAGATACTCCAACTAATACTATATCTGCTTTTTTAATACCTCTAGTATCCTTTCCATCATCATATTTAACTGCAAATTCAACAGCTTCTACTTTTTTAAAGTATTTCTCATCCAATCGCCTTATAAGTCCAGACTCCCTTTTTGGTTCATATTGTAATACTGTTTCTATTGCATCTAAGGCAGGTGTCATTAAATCTACTGTAGGAATTCCATACTTTTCTCCATTTTCTATTATAAAGTTTTTCAATCTTTCAATTACTATGGTATATATTATTACACTTCTTCCATTTCTCGCCTCTTCAAATACTTCCATTATCTGATCCTCATGTGTAATATATGGAAATCTTCTAACCTCGTATCTTTCGGGATTGAATTGACTAATTGCAGCCTTTGCCACTTGTTCTCCAGTTTCACCTATAGAATCTGATAATACATATATTGTAATGCTCGTGTCCATATTTTCCCCCCTATTCATTATTCCCTAATTCTACTAAAAGCCTAGTAGTAGTAGTCTTGGTAATTGCACCTACTACCTTATAGACCTTTTCCCCATTATCTAACAATACTTCTTCAACTACTGGTAAACTATCTATCTCATGGTCAATAAGTTTCATAGCAGCTTCTAATAGGGTTTCATCTAATGAGGTCAATACTATATTAGGCATTCTAGTCATAATTACACCTACTGGTGTATTATGTAAATTTAATCCTCCAATAGTATTTTTTAAAAAATCCTTTCTACTTACTACTCCAGAAAGATAGCCATTAGCAGTGACATAGACGGTGTTTGCATCTTCTAAAAACATAGTTACTATTGCATCATATATAATAGTACCCTCATCTACTACTACAGGTATTGCCATTCTATCAGAGACTTTTATTTCCTTTATTTTTTCAGATATAAAAGAGAATGTGGTTTTCCCTGTATAAAAATATCCTACCTTTGGTCTAGCATCTAAAATCCCTGACATAGTTAGTATAGCCAAATCTGGCCTAATAGTACCTCTAGTTAATTCCAATTGCTGTGCGATTTTTTCTCCTGTGATAGGCCCGTTAGATTTGACTATATCGATGATTTTTTCTTGCCTTTCAGTTAATTGAATAGAAATCACCACCTCGTCTTTTAAATTGCCTATTTTACCAATTTAGATAAATCGCATATTAATAACATTGTCTCTGATATTTTTTTAAGTAAACTCAATCTATTTTCCCTTATTTCTACATCTTCTACCATAACCATTACTTTATCAAAGAAATTATCTACTGGCTCTTTTAATGCTATAAACTGTTCCAATGCTTTATCATATTCCTTTTTATATAAGGAGTTCAGTACACTTTCTTCAATATTATTAAAAGCTTCATACAGTGCTATTTCTTCTTTTTCTACTAATAATTCTGTTTGTACCTCTGATGTACTAGCCTTTTCAGAAAGATTTGCTACCCTATTAAATGTAATCATTACCTCATCTAATCCTTCTTCTTCTAAATAAGTGTTTAATTTACTTGCCCTAATTTTTAAATCGTATACATCATCCACATCAGTACTAATAACTCCATCTACTATATCGTATCTAATACCCATATCTATAAGCATATTTTTAATTCGTCCATCAAAAAATTGTAGAATTTCAGCTTTAGTTTCCTCATAATTAAATACTAGATTGTTCTCTTCTACATAGATATATAGGGCAAAATCTATTATTTCACCTAAACTTAGACTGATTTTCTTGTCTAGTATTATATTAATTATACCTAGAGCCTGCCTTCTTAGGCCATAGGGGTCTTGAGAACCTGTAGGTTGTATACCTATAGCAAAACAACCAGCTATAGTATCTAGCTTATCTGCAATACTTAATATGGCTCCAGACGTAGTAGTTGGCAATGCATCTCCAGAAAATCTAGGCAAATATTGTTCAAATATAGCAGTGCTTACTATTTCATTTTCTCCTGATTGTTTTCCATACTCCATACCCATTTTACCTTGTAACTCTGAAAATTCCCCCACCATATTAGTAATTAAATCTGCCTTTGATAAATAAGCTGCTCTCTCTAAATTTTTCTGAGTCTCTTCTCCTACTTCTAAATAATCCCCTATTTTTTTTGAAAGTCTTTGTATTCTAACGGTTTTGTCATAAAGGGTCCCTAATTTTTCCTGAAATACTACATTGTTTAATTCTTCTACATAGTCTTCTAAAGGAATTTTTATATCTTCATAGTAGAA
>CAZMBD010000079.1:0-10594 GCA_964564325.1 uncultured Clostridiaceae bacterium | reverse complement strand
TTCTTACTACAGTTGTCATCCGTGTACCTGTAGCCTATGGTCTTGCTTATTTAACTCGTAGTCCTGAATATCCTACAGGAAGGCCAGAATCAATTTTTATTTCATTATTAACTTCTTGGGTAATGGGTGCAATTATAAATACTATCTTTTATAAAAAAGGGAATTGGCGTAAAAAGGCTATTATTGACTAAAGCCTTTTTTATGCCTCTATTTTATTAGGCAAAATTCATGTTATACTGGGTAGCTTCATATAAAATGGTATTTTTAGGTATAATCTCATGGTCTATTTTGGTATTTGTTCTTCTGGTTTCATCTTCTACTTCTGATACATCTAAATAGTAATTACTTTAAGTCATCAATTAATTCTATATTATTTTCCTCACACCAAGATTTAGCAATCTTTCTTAATGTGTCTTCTTTATATTTATACCATTTGTTTTCTAAATTATATCTACAAATATTCTCCTTAAATCTTCTAAATGCTCCATTACCTTTTATTGAATAATACATTTTATCACTCAATTCATCATCTTGAATTGACAAACAAAAATCTTCCATAATACTATACTCATTTATTTCAAAACTAGATGGCAATGAAATGTAGTCATCACCCTCTAAAATTTCTATAATCATTTCAATATTTTCTTTCTCCCAATCTAAAAGCCCATCAAATATTTCTTCCTCTTCAGCTATTCTTATTTCGTCATCTGATATAGAAATTATTTCTCCTGTTTTTATATCAAAATATGCATGAACATCAATAGACTGTAATTCTAATCCGCCTATTATATTAGATAATTTTGCTTTGATTTTATTCATTTTTTATCAACCCCACTTATTTAATATTTTAAGATACACCCCACTCCCTTTTTCTACCTACCAAATTACCTAATTGGATATTTAATTGAATTTTTCTTTGTTTTATCTTCTATAGCTATGCTCATAGATAAATTTTTAGGATTATGAAACTTTTCCCAATTTCTTTCCTGTGTGAATTTTAATACTTGATTCTTTAGTTCTTGAATATCGGTGTTTAGTCAGTCATGTGTTTAGGCTTCCTTTATTATATTAATACATTCGACAAAATTCGAGTGGTACCAGGTACCATTTGTAGGAATTAAAAATTATTTTAGTTTTTTAAGCCTCAACTAATTCCTTGCCTAATATAGTTTCTAAACCTTTGATGGCATATCTCCTTTCCAATCTATCATGGCAATATTGATTATAATAATTTCTCAAACAATTATAACAGCTAGTATCTTGACTTTCACCGCCACATGAACAATTAGATACCTTTTCTAAAGCATAGTTTAGGCTTTCTATAAATTGTTCTTCATCTAACAATCTTTTTACATGTCCTGCCCCACCTGGTACAGTATCGAATAATATTATAGATTTAGTATAGGGACTTTTTACATATAGTGTCCCATCAATATCTTCCCTATCAATTTCTAAAGCTGAAGACATTCCCTCGATAATTGAATACATTAGAGATTCCCAAAATCCTTCTTCCTCGCTTATATCATCAAACATATTTCCAAATTCAATTTCCACTATATCTGTTTCAAAATCATATCCTAAGGAAACCCGTTCAAACACACCATCACATTTTTTACCCTCGGGATTTTTATGACTTGCAAGTCTATTTTTTATAGTCCCATATCCACAGGATTTACAGATTTGAAAACCTCTAAGCCCACCATTATTTATAACTGTAAGTACGCCATGATTTTGGGCATTAATTCTAATTGTGTTATCTCCAATTATAAATTCTTTCTCTTCAATAAGATTTCCATTACCAGAGAAATGTTTTCTACTAGAATAGGTCTTTTCTGGCCTAGTATTACCCGGTTCACTTACTTCTGCTTCTGTAATAAATCCAAACTCTGGCATCATATAATTTCCTGTCCTCATTCTCCCATTTCCACATATGGGACAAAAACTAATCTCTTCATCATCAACAGATAAAAAGCTTTTAAAATAACCACAATTGCAGCTATAGAATCTATTACGAACTAAATCCTTTTTCCTTACCTTTTTTACATATCTACTAGTCCATAGTTTCCCATTGGCAACAACTTGACTTTCGGGAGCATATTCTGATATGGCTATCTGTAAATCCCTACTTAGTTCCACATTTTTAGCCTCCTGAGTATGCAGATTTGCTTCCAAATCTACCACATCCACAGGGAAACCATATTTAGGTAATAGATTTTTTTGTGAAAAATAATTTATTAAGGGTCTTTTCTTAATTGTATTAATAGTTCGATGTAATTCCCCTGCTAATCCAAATTTATTGCTACTAGCAGCCTCATTTTTCGCTTCCTCTAGTTTTTCTATATCATCCATAAGTTCCGCATTTATTTTAGTCATTACTCCCTTTTCCCCATATAATTCATCTACCCAGCCCCAATTGTCTATTTCTAATTCTGAATGAAGTTCTATAGGTATTACCTTTTTTATTAATGTATATAAATCATCTGGTTTCTCTTCTAAAAATTCTTTAAATAAAACTGGACCTGAAATTTCATTTTTAAAGAAGAAATCCTCCACTGTTCTAAAATATTCATTATGTCTTTTCCAAAATGCAGCCAAAGCACAAGCATACATATGTCTTCTGGCTATTTTTTCATTAGATACCTCAAAATATGGCGGTTTAACAACTCCACTAATCATTTTATAAGGATCTGCAAAATTACTAAAATCATGCGATGCCAATCTAGAATATGTCAAAGCATATGCAGTAGAATCTAATCTTCTTCCAGCCCTACCAGCTCTCTGTGCATAATTTGCAGGAGTAGGGGGTACATTCTTCATGAAAACAGTTTCCAATTCCCCAACATCCACCCCAAGTTCAAAAGTAGTTGAGCAACTTAGTACATTTATATCTCCTTTAATAAATTTATTCTGAACCTCTGCTGCATATTCCGTCTTTAATTGGGCAGTATGTTCACTGACATCCATTTTTTCAAATTGAAAATTAGTAAATAATTTTCTATAATGATTATCTTTAAACTCTTCCTCCATATTTATTTCGTACAATTTCCCACTGCATTTATAGGCAGGACAGATATCATTAATATTTATAGTAGTAATTCTATGACATCTATTACATTTATAATAATTTACATTGTCGTCCAATATACCTGGGCTTATTTTAAATATCATAGGATCTAATTTAGCAATTGTCCCATAATCATTATCATATACATTTTTAATATATGGATATATTGGGCTTATATTTTTTATAAAAAGATTATATAAACTATCCAAATCCTCTATCAAGCCTTCATTATCAATATCTATTCCCTTAGATCTATATATTTTTGATAAATAATCTAGCCTACTATTACTATAAACCTCTTTAGAAGGTTTCCAAGACTTAATATCATGGCCTTTTTTTCTTTTTTTACTTGCATTGGGAATTGCCCTACAAAATCCTCCCTGAATATTTATAGGAGAAAAATATTTGTCATTTGGATCTACATATTCAGGATATTCTATAGCCCTATATATTCTAAATTGATTGAATAAATAATTATAAAGATTGAGCATATCCTCCTTATCAAATCCTTTTTCCATTAAAAAAGGTATATAAAATAACATCTCCCAATTACTTAACAATTTAAGATTAGGAAAAAAGTGTAAATACCCCATATTATACAATGAATTTGGCGAACTAGATATAAATTCTCCCATAATCCATTTCCAAATTTCTTTTTTATTAGTTTCCCTGGTACCACTTAAAATATTGTTTTCTACTACAAATCTTTCCACTCTACTATGATAATCTTCTAAAGACCAGTGATTTTCCATACATGCCTTGCTATTATCTAATATTACCTTTGTGAGTATGCTTTTTATTAATATATCCCTATAACTCGAATCTAAATAAGTAGCAAAATAAGCTGCACTTTGTCTATTATCGGAAAATATTAAAAGCTGCTTATTCACCTTGTTTTCTTCCTCTATATACCCAAACAAATCATCTGTTTTAACAGAAGGTTCTTTATCTGCTTTGTTTGGAATTTTACTATATAATGCTGTAGCCAATACACTTGATACTGTATCCTCAGATAGAAAAAATCTCTTTACAATAGAACCCCTGGTATTCATACCACCGCATATACCGCATTTTTTAACTAGTTTATCTTTACTTTTTACTTTTAATAATTTTATATGCCTATTATCTGTACAATCACAGGTATTTCCACAGCCATCTTCCTTAATAGCACCACATTTAGTGCATAGATTAAATATTGAAAATACAGATGCTGTTTCTTTTATATCATATATTAACTCATCCTCATTTATAGTGCTTACATAATCCTTGTTCTCTAAAATGGCGAAATACTCTATTCCACTATCCTCTTCAAAATATTTATTTTCATATTCAATTAAATATGAATATCCTGTTTCTTCATCTTTAATAATCTCCCCAATTAAATACAGAGAATTGCATTTTCTACAAGTGCCAATTTCAAAAGCCTTATATTCTTCCTCATCTATTATGGCCTTATTCATTCTCTCTAAATATATATAAGGTCTATCTGCAAAAACAATAAATGCACCTTCCAATGCTCTAATAAAATAATGATATCTAGCAGGTATTAAAGACGAATGATTCTCAGATTTACGAACATAATTACATAAATCAACTAAGGAGGCCATGTATTCATTAGCCTTTTCATTATTGGGAAATATCTTCTTTGCCAATTCTTGAAAATCTATTGGTCCTCTAGAAAGTATTGAAATAGTATTACTTACCCTTTCATCTCCCAAAAGAATATCATATATAATAGCCTTGGCATCTCCATTATTTTCTTTATATACACTATTTATAATAGATAATGGGACTTTGGATTCTATTAAAGTTTCCTTTAAATTAAAAAATTCCCCTTCTTCCATATTCATCAGTATTTTTTCATATAAATTGTGATCTGGGATCCCCCATATATCTCCTATTTCCAAATCCTGCTTTACTGCCTCAACTACAT
The DNA here is from genome assembly GCA_964564325.1 of uncultured Clostridiaceae bacterium. GTDB lineage: Bacteria > Bacillota > Clostridia > Tissierellales > Tepidimicrobiaceae > JAAZMA01. The sequence continues at coordinate 5,597 of CAZMBD010000079.1, read as the reverse complement.
CTTCTTTAGTAAATTCTTCTCTAAATAGTTTTTCAGCAAAATTAGCAACCTTAGGAAAATCCTCTTTTCCTCTACCTAGTGAAGCACTAGTCAATATACATGTTATTTCGCCTTTTTCAAGACCTATGGTATTTTTAAGACGAGATAATAGCATTGACATTTCTATTCCCTTTGCCCCAGTATAAGTATGAGCCTCGTCTATAACTATAAACTTCCAGCCCTTAGAATATTCCCCTTGAAAAAAAACATTGTCTTCAGGCCTTAACATTAAATATTCTAGCATTGCATAATTAGTTAATAATATATGAGGTGGCCTTTCTTTCATCTGTTCCCTTGAAATTAGTTCATTTTCTAAGGGCTCAGTCTGATGCATTCTTATAAATTTATCATAGGCATCAGTATATCTTTCCTCTGTTTCCCCAGTGTATATTCCAAAAGTGATTTCAGGTTCATTCTCTAGAAGTTCCCTTAATCTTTTCATTTGATCATTAGCCAAGGCATTCATAGGATAAAGTAATAGTGCCCTTACCCCTGGTGTTAATTGGCTTTTGTCTTTTAACTCAAGTAAATGGTTTAGTATAGGTATCATAAATGCTTCTGTTTTACCACTACCTGTCCCCGTTGCCACAACCACATTTCTATTATTAGCACATATCTTGTTAATAGCTATTTCCTGATGCTTATATAGACTTCTATTTAAAGGAAGAGAGGATGAATCAAATTCTCTAAATGCCTCATTTAATATTCCCCTATCTACTAATTCCAATATATTACAACCAGTAGCATAGGCTGGAGTAGCATCAATAATAGGCCCTTTTGAAAATTTATTAGTATCCCTCAGCAAATCCTTTAATTGAATATTAATGGATTCCTCATTAATGGACAGAGTTGTTGATGCATAATCAGAAAATCTTTCAAATATAAAATTAGAAGTACTAACTGGATTTAAACCCATTATTTTTCCTCCTTAATAACATAAATAATATCTTCCAAAGGTCCTTTAATATCTACATCTCTGCTAAACTCCCAGAAAATTTGTCCATCCTTGGGATCATATTGGGCGCCATCTTTATCTTCATCGATTAAAAATGGTAGCACCTTTTTTTCAGTATCAATATAGAAATATACATTTTGAATAATGCCATTAGATAAAATTTTCGATGTATACATTTCTTCACCTTCAAAATTCCTAGAATCAGCCTTTTCAATTATCTCTAGTGCCATTGGTTTATTCATTTTACAAGTTTCACCCTTGTATTCAAATCCAGTAATTAGAATTCCATTATTTAATACTTTATCAATTTCATCTATTTTGGATTTTAATTTTATTTTTGTATTTCCTGCTATGATTTTCTCATTAACCTTGCCCAAAATATCATCATATTCATCATAATAAAAAATATTTATTCCTATATTATTAGAAACTAAATCCTTCTTTTTAATATAAATATATATTTGATCTTTGACTTCTTTTTTAATTATAGTTCTATTTTCATTTAATACTTCTAAATATATAGGCTCATTTAAAGCAAAATTTTCAGTGTACTCAACACCTAAAATAAATTCATCTATTTCTTCCTTCTGATAAATCTTTATATTGTCTATTTGCCATTTATCATATATTTCTAATATAATACCTTCTTCAATTAAAATATTATTATCCTCAGCCTTGTAGCATAGTTGTCCCTCTCCCATTAGATTAAACAAATCATAATAAGGTTCTAGACTAGCCTCACCTTCCCTATTTTTCATATAAATTCTTGTTCTAAAATTATGTTGATTGTCAAATAATAGTATGGATCTCACTCTTTTACTATTGCTTTTCCATTGTATAAATAAATTCTTTAATTCATCCCTCTTGCTTCCATATAGAGCATCGCCTTGTGAATATTCTTTTCCATCACCATAAAATATTTTCATATCTAAAACAGGTACCTCTACCCAAAGCTTCACCCATCCATAATGATTATAATAAATTGAGAATTCTTCTCCGTCTTTATTTTCCAAAGGTATTATATACTCCATATTTCTCTGTTCACAATTAGAGTTTGAAAGTCTCATTCCCCTCTGAATTTTAACACTTAAACCCTTATGAACATATTTAAATTGAACCTTTGGCAGAAAATAAAATTCCTCATTTAGAATTTTCCCATTGTTTTCATGGACTAATAGGATTTTAACCTTAGTAGCAATATTTCTAAGCCCTAATAATTTATAAATATTAATTGATGCAATAGAACCTCCACCACATTCTACTATTGAGTGTCTTAATAAACTACTATAGGTTAAATTATCATTTAGAAATATTTTTAAATATATTAAATCCAGGTCAATATCTACTTGATTTACTAATAATTCAGGCATATATCCTGTAACAATAGGCAAACCATCAGAATATACCCCTTCTATAGGATCATAATTCTCTAATTTAAACATTTCATAATGTGTGGCCATTAGACTATATATTTTGTTTCTACTTTCATTATATAATTCTATTTTTTCTTCATTTAAATAAACCTCAAAAATTCTATAACTATTAAATAATTGATATTCATCTATTACAGTGGCATCTTTTATAGTCCATCCATTTTCACAGACTATATAATAATATCCATTTCTAATTTTGTTTTTATTTAATAATCTCCCCATTTCATCAAAAACCATTATTTCATCTAAAGAAATATTATAGGATTCCCGTAAATTATACCATTGGAATAATAAATATCCATAGGAAGTAGATTCTAATTGAATAACCATTTCCTTTATATATAAATTTTGATTTTGATAAACATAATCCATACCTATATAGGAAATAGCCCCCTCTTTATCTATTAAACCATAATAGGGCCTTTCATCTATATCTTGTCTAAAAGTGAAATCTTGTTCAGGGATTATAAGATTAAGAAGAAAGGAATCTGTATTTAGCGCTATATATGGCTTTTTCATAGATTGTAATATTAGTGGTTTCCTTCTAATAGTAGTACTTTTCCCACCTGGTGGTGTAACAATAATAGGTTTCTCCTGAGGATACCCTTCAGGTATTCTATTATTCCATTCTATAAAAATTTCATAAAGGGGATGATTATTGTCCCCTTCTCCCTCTAGAAAATATTCCCCCATCATTTGTATTGTATTAGTTATAAATTCCTTAAAATGTTTAGGATGGGATTTTTGTAAATTAAATAAGGACGCAGTTAAAATTTGCTTTAAGCCTGCATTTTCTTCAAATTCAAAGACATTGGCATATTTTTGTTTTTTTTCAATTTGTGATTCTAGAATTTCTAATTCCTCAACTAATTTCATATATTCTTCTATTTCAGCCCAACCTTTATCTAAACTGCCTCCTCCTAATGTAGTTATTCTAGTTTTAATTGAAACCAATTTTTCTCTCTTTACTGCTATTTTATTATTTAATCCTTTGTTTTCCTTAATTAATTCATCTTTTTGTATTTCTAAAGAATTATTTTTTTCTTGAAAAATATTTTTAATTTCATAAATTAAATTGTCTATATCCTCAACAATTTCCTCATTGGCATTTTTATCTAATTTAGAATTTGTATTAGAAAAGGAGGATTCAAGTTCTATAATTTGTCCTTCTACATCTCTATAAGCACGAATTTTTTCATCAATAGATTGAACTTTTTCCTGATTTTTTCTATGTAATTCTTCTAATTCATCCACTTCTATTTCTAATTTTTCTATATCTTCAGGCTTTAAACTCTTTACTTCATCATCCACATCACTATATTCTTGAATTTCCCTTGAAATTTTCTCTTTTTTACTTTTTAATAAGTCAACTTCTGCCTTGATATTTTTAAACTCAATATCCTCAGCAAAAACATCTCCCCATATATTATCTATGGCCTCCTGGCTAGTATCCCCTTCTAACACTACATCATATATCTTGTTTAAATAATCGAATAAACCATAGGCATAATAATCACTAATATAGGTATGCATTAATATAGGAGAAAGGTATTTCTTGCCCTCACCCTCTTTTATTTGGATTAAATTATAATTAGCTAATGTATCTAAAAAAATATCCCCTAAAAATTGAGTATCCATAATCCCCAGGGGAGCCTCTAGTTTCTCAGATATATTTGGCCACATCTCCCCACTGTATTCATATACTGTAGACCATACTATAAATAAGGATAGAGTAATTGGAAAATTATCCTGTAATGGCCTTTTATTATATTTAAATATAAGGCTAAGTTTTTTTGCAATATCATCTAGTTCTTCTTTAGATATTTTAATTTCTCTAAGTATTTTAATTTCATTTTCTATTATCTCATTGGCAAATCTTTCTTCATATTTTAATAAGGCTTCCATAGAATCCCTATAGTTTAGTGCCATAATATCACACCCTCTTTTGAGATATAGATGCTAAAACAGATTGTCCTCTTCTAGCATACTTTTGATTTCCTCTAAATTCTTTCTAATATTTTGTAATTCCTCTAAGGGCTCCTTAGTTTTTTCTAATTCTACAGTTAAAGATCTTATAATATTTTCCTGTCTAATAAGCTTTTCGTCTTTAAGGCTTATTTCCTGATTTAATTGTGCAACTGTAGAATCATAATGATCCATAATAGTTTTAAATATATCTAATTCGCCTTTTATATTATTTATTGATCTATCTACTAAATTAGTAATCTCATCCCCAGTTATTTCGTCTTTAGTCATTTTGTTTTTAATTATCTCATTTTTTGTAAACAATTTATTGATTATTCTCTTAAAATCTATAAATTTAAAATTTTTCTGGAAAATAATTTGGATTAAATCTTCTTCCGTAATTTCATTAATAAAAACTTTATTTTTTCTATCAAAAAATTCTACAATATTTTTATTTCTATCCTTATTAAATATTTCTACTATTGATGCATTTGGATCTATTAAAACTTTTTTCCCCCAAATATATTTACCTTCAAATTTTATTGGAATATTTTTTTCATGTTTAATCCATACTTCATGAAATTCTATAATATATTTCGTCCAATTCTCCTTCTTGTCTTCGCTATTATCTATAATATATATAAGTTTCTGTATGTCTCCTGGTAGATTATTCTCATTGAAGTTTTCTAATTTTTGTTCTGTTTCCACAAACTCTAAAAATCGAATATATGTAGCCAAAGCATTCCTCACTGTCCCATTTCCTTGATTCCCAAAATCAGAATATTTTCCATCTAAATCATAATATTTTGCAATATTTTTTAGTAAATATAAGTCCGTTTCATCATATATGTCTAAATTTTTATCCATATTTTTTGAATAATGTTTAGATATTTTATTAATAGAAAGGGCATATTGATATGCTGTACTTGGTAATTTGTTTTCTGTTTCCTTCATCCATTTTTCAAATTTATTTTTCACGATTTTCCTCCTTTCTCCCCTCCAAGGATTGAATATTCATAATTATTTGAAAAACATACTTATAACAATATATTACAACAATAATAAAGTCTAGTCAATTTACTTTTATCATGGTTATGAAATATTACCTAAGAAAATAAATAATAGGACAGAGGGATTGATGATGATATGCTCCCCTTGTCCTATTATTTATTATTTTCACAAGTTTTGGTTAGTATCTGATACCT
>CAZMBD010000078.1:8059-10602 GCA_964564325.1 uncultured Clostridiaceae bacterium | reverse complement strand
TACAAATTAACTTCATTATATAAATTACCCATAAACTTTTTCTATAAACAATGATTTTCTATAAAGTTTATCTATATTTATCTTATTTATAGATAGTAAGGAAACTATTTTCATAGTTTTCCCCTTATCAAACCGTACTTGCTCTATTAATGCACACTGTCTGTCGCACAAAAAACACCCTACAGGTATTTTTTGCCTGTGGGGTGTTGCAATAAGTTAATATGTTAGTGCTAGACCTAGAGGTTTGTTTGAAGGTTTAGCCATAATAAGCTTTCAACATAAATTTCTTGGCATCTTCATAATTTGGCACTCTAGCTGCAAATTGAATTCCTCCAGAAGCCATACCAAGGTCTAGGGTTTCCTCCATAGCTTCTAGGTATTTTTCCTCTTCTATTCCCATTTCTGCAAAAGTAGCTGGTATGCCTATGGATTTATTTAATTCTATTATTTTATCTGCCAAATATTTAGCATAATCTTGGTTTCCTTCATAGCCTAAATGTTTTGCCAATTCCAAATAAAGATCATGTTCTTCTGTAAACTCTACTGTATATGGAAGAAGTATTGCACATACTAATCCATGTGGGATATTTAATTTAGGTCCTACTTGGTCAAAATTATGTGCCAATCCTGTTCCAGCATTATTTATAGCAATACCTGCTAAATATGAGGCTATATGCATCTTCTCTCTAGCTTCTTTAAATTCTATACTATCCTTATTTCCGTTTACAGACTCTGGTAGATATTTAAATATATCCAAAAGGGTTACCAATGATACTCTTTGAACTATGACATTATCGGCTTTGCTAGTAGCAGCCTCAAGAGCATGCGTAAAGGCATCCATTCCACTATTTGCAGCTAAGGATTTGGGCATAGTATATACCAATTCCGTATCCAATATAGCCAAAGTGGGAAGAATATTTTGATTTATTATTAATTTTTTCTCTAATTTATTGCTATCTACTACTACAGCACAACAAGAAGTCTCTGACCCTGTTCCACTAGTAGTGGGAATAGCTATTAATCTAGCCTTATTACCTAATTTAGGTACGGGATTTGGAAGAATAACATCTTCCCATTTAAGATTTGGATATTCATAAAATATCCAAATTGCCTTAGCACTGTCCATTACTGCTCCGCCACCAATAGCTAGTATACAATCTGGTTTAAATTCATATACTTCCTGTAATGGCTTTTCAATATCTACCATATGGGGCTCTCTTACTATATTCCCAATTAATCTCCATTGTTTTCCTGATTTTTCAAAAATATTAATTATCTTATCTACAACGGCCTTCTGACTTTTTCCGCCCATAAGAATTGCTATTTTTTTCTCTTCTATATTTTCTAAATAGTTTATTGATCCTTCCCCAAATATCACATTAGAATTATAAAAGGTTTTAAAGTTCATGTAAACACCCCTCCATATTATTTTTTATGTCAAAGAGAATTTTTATTATAGGATTGGATAAATATCCAATCCTATAATAATTAAATCCGTGCATTTTACATTGGTGGATTAACATTATCACCTAATTCAACAAAAGTTGTCTTAGATTGCATATATTTATGAATTCCAGCAATCCCCAGTCCACTTTGCTTCCAGCCTGCTCCTGCTGATTCCACCATACCTTTACTAAAATAGGTATTTATATAAATTTGTCCTGCTTTAATTTTTTCTGCTACCCTATGTCCACGTTTAATATTGTCTGTAAATACTGCACCAGCTAATCCATAGTCTACTGCATTGGCTAATTCAATAGCCTCTTCCTCTGATTTAAATTTAGAAACACATACAACTGGTCCAAATATTTCCTCTTGGAAAATACTCATATTAGGAGTTACATCGGCAAATATTGTTGGAGGTATAAAATTGCCTTCAGCAAGTTCTCCTTCACATTTTGTTCCACCCCTTACAAGTCTTGCTCCTTCAGCTATGCCTTTATCTATATAATTAAATACTGTATTGTAATGCTCTCTTGATATTAATGGCCCAAAATTTACTCCTTTTTCAAAATCAAATCCGTCCCCTAATTTAAAGTTTTCACATAATTTGTCTAAAGTTTCTATAAATTCATCATAAATAGATTCTTGAACAATTATTCTCGTCCCAGAAACACATACTTGTCCTGAATTTAAAGTGAAACCAAACAAGGCCCATTTAGCTGCATTCTCAATATCTACATCTTCAAATATAATATTTGGACTTTTCCCACCAAGTTCTAGAGCTATATTTTTTATTGTATCAGCTGAGGCTTTTATTATTTTTTCACCTGTTTCCGTTCCACCAGTCATAGACACCATGTCTACATCCTTACTCTTTACAAGCATATCACCCACTAGAGAACCTGAACCTGTAATTATATTAACTACTCCAGGTGGGAAACCAGCCTCATCAAATACTGTAGCTAATTGTAATAAACTTAGGGATGCACAAGATGATGGTTTGATAATTACAGTATTTCCTGCTGCTAATATAGCCGCTACCTTTTGACAACCCATCATTAAAGGTCCATTCCAAGGAAGTATTTCACCTACTACTCCAC
>CAZMBD010000078.1:0-7959 GCA_964564325.1 uncultured Clostridiaceae bacterium | reverse complement strand
TTTGCAAAAACTTTGTTATTTGCTGGATTTATAGCCTCCATAATTTCCCCAGATTCTGATGCTACAAATTCTCCATTAATATATAGTTTATAAGGTTCATCTTTGACATATTTATAAGGATTTATCATAATCCTCTCTCCTCCCTTTTAATATATAAAAATATTTACTAATAGGATTCTGCAAATAGCTTACTATGTCCAGATTGATTCCCCGAACAGTAAAGTTGGGTAGTAGTATCAAAAGTTATACTCTCTGTAGCTTCAGGGAAATATCCTCCCGATTCCTTATTTAACCTCATTACTTCCCCACCAACAACTCTATCTACTTTAGGTAGAGTATAAACTTTTTCTATACTACCTCCACTAATTACAGCATCTGCCTCTGGTACATCATCTACTAATAAAATTCCCTCAGTACCATCTTTTCCACCAAATTCAAATGTTATTGTAGAAGCCTTTATGCCTAGATTTTCGGCAGCTTGTATAGTTAGCATACCATCAACTGCAGCATTTCCTCCGCCTTCCCAAGCCATTATTAAACCATCAGCATCTAAATATCTAGCTATTTTTACACAGAAGTTTGCAGAACGTTCCTTATGCCAATTTGTAGGATTGTGGCTCCTACTAAATATTACGCCCCTAAAATTAAGAGTTTTCCCATGTTGTCTATAAAGTTCCAATAAAATAGGATGATTTACATGTAAATATGTTGGCACCTTAAATGCTGGCCATACATAATTACCACTCATTACGCATCCATCTAACATTTCATTAGGATGAAGCAAAGTTGGCACCAAATTATCTATGCTCAGACCATATAAAAGGGTATTTGAATATACGCCTTGATTCTGACATTGCCATACTAAAACTACATTAGGAAGTTCAGGATCTATATCATCAATTGAAAAAATCTCTACATCATCTGGAGTATAGTCTAGTGTAAGTTTTGCTAATTCTTCCGATATCTTTAATGCACAAAGTCTTATATCATTATCATATTCTGCTGAAGATTTTCCTTCAAGGAGTTCATAAATTATCACTAAATTTATAGTTTCAGAAAAAGGTGTAAATCCTGCAATGGGCCCCGTCATATCCATAATTGCATCCCTTGGATATAATAAACCGCTACTAGCACTACTGTCATCCCATGGTAGAGGAGCACTTTCCATAACTGTAAAACCTCTAAATAAATTTGTTACCCCTTCACCAACAGTATCAGGATGGCCAAAAAATCCTGAATATTGTTTGCCATTTCCCTCTACTTTATACATTGGTTGAATTGTATCTAAAACATGAATTATTCTTGTGTTTTCTCCTGGCTTTACAATCTCTAAATCTACATTTGTTACACTTTTCATCAATGGTTTGATTTGTTCCAAAATCTGTTCTTTATTTATAGATAAAACTCCATTTTTATATTCAGTTTTATCGCTCCATACTGCATCTTTTACATCGAAATATTGTCTTTTTAATTTCATTCTTAACCCTCCTTGCTCTCATCAACATTGAAAATTGTTGGTTCATTTACTTCTGTCCCTACTGCTTCTAAAGCTTTGAGTAAAATATTTCTTCTATAATGTTTTTCTCTGTCAAGAGGTAGATCAGGGTTCCCAGCAGGATTTGTAAAATTACCTCCATATATTATTCTATTGGTTCCTACATTATAAGCGATAGATGTAAATGCTGTTATTACCGCATTAGGTATACCTGCTCTGTCAAGCTCTTTTGAAATCGTTGCTACGCAACGAGTACATGTACCTCAGGTTGAAGTAAGTATAGCAAAATCTACATTGGCTTTCTTTAAATTCTCTACCATTCTTCTTCCTATATCCATACTATTTTCAACATTTGTACCAATGCCGCATGTAGTAAAAAATTCATCATGTACTTTTTTAATTTGCCCTTCTTTTTCTAAATTTCGTAATTCATCTAAAGGCACTAATCTATTAGGATCTTGATTTACTATAGTAGTATCATATCCCCCATGAATAGATTCATATTCAATAGCTGATATTGAATCCATTTCACTAATATCATATTTACCATATGTTACTGAAAAAGCTTGCTTTAATTTATCAGGATTTCCCTTTGGTACTAATCCACCAGTGGTAATTAAAGCTACCTTTGAATCCTTGATGTTTTCAATAGGATCTGCAGGTGTAACTTTGCCCAAATCTCTAAGAGGAACCTCTGTAGTATATTTCTCATTGTTTAATTTTTTTAATAATATTTCTACTGCCCTTTGGGCACCAGTTTTCTCATGATATTCATTATATCTATGGCCTGTTGGTAAATAACCTTCTATTCTTGCTGGACCTATTTTCTCTCCCTTAGCTAGTTTTAACGATAAATTTGCAAGGATTGGAAGCACTTTTTTCATACCTGCTGATGTTTCTGGACTTTCTACTATATAATTGTCTCTTACATACATTTTTACAGCAGGATTTTCATAATACATCGAAGTTACACTAGGAACCCCCAATTCCTTTTTTATATAATCACATAATTTTGCACATGCTACTCCATATCTACCAGCATTAAAAGCTGGTCCTGCAATAAATACATCAGGTTCCACTTCTTTTATGATTTTGTCTATTTCGGGTAAAATACTCTTATATTTTTCTTCATTATTTATAAAATTGTCACCGCAGGATATTACTTTTACAATTTCCATTTCACCTTTCCAAAGCCCTTCTATTCCAATGGCTGGACCTTTTTTTTCATCAAAGACATTTAGTCCAATATTCGCCTTATCTTCTCCACCTATTCCTGCATAAAATTGATTTATATAATAAACTGCCTTGAATTTTCGCATATAACTAACTCCTTTCAAAATTGCTATTTATGTTAAATCTTTTAAATTGTCTTTATTTGTAAGATATGCTATAATGAATATGGCTAAACCTAATAAATACCAATAGCCTGATAATATATAAGCATCTCTTTCTAGTTTTGAAAGAGTCACTGCTAATATTATCAATGTTAATGCAGGGAAGAGCATCCCTCCTGGCACTCTAAAGGCGCCTTCTACTTGTGCATTGTTTTTCCTATTTACAATCAATGTTATAGTTAATATGATCACTGTTATCCCAGAACATAGTGATCCAGTCCCAATAATTTGCATTGTAAACTGTGGAAAACATGCTATTATAGCTGCTATCACAGATACCACTGTAATGGCGTTTACAGGAACCTGCGACTTAGAGTCGATTTTTGATAGAAAGCTTGGTAGTAAGCCTGATCTTGCAGCTGCCATGGTTGTTCTTCCCGCATCCATAACTAATACAAGCATAGTTGTAGTTATTGCTAATAAAGCTCCTACTGAAACAAGAGTTGAAAGCCAAGGCTTTCCTGGTAAACTCCTCATTGTTGCATAATGTAGTGGTGCATACGCTGCTCCTTCATCACTTATAAAATCAGATGCTGGTACTAATCCAAAGGTTACAAATAAAATCAAGCTATACATAATCACCGTAATTAATACTGAGTATCCAGTTGCCTTTGGTATTGTTTTCCTTGGATCTTTTATTTCTTCTGCTACACTCGCTATAGCTATAATTGAACCATATGCAAGCATTGCTATTGGTATAGATGTAAATATTCCCTGTGTCCCTAATATACCTTGTCCAACAAATGGTTTAAAATTATTCATATCCACAGCAGGTATGCCAACTAATATATAAATTAGGCAAATACCAATTAGTGAAAATGTTAGCAAAAGATTAACCTTCCCCATAAATGCAATACCCTTGATGTTTAATAACCAACATAGGGCTATCCATAAAACAGCTATTAACACTTGGTATTTCTCTGCTGCTGGGATAATTGCACTTAAATAGTGAGATACAAATATTGCAGAAAAAGCTGTCCCTAATACTGATGTATTTAGCCATGACCAAGCTGCTAACCATCCCATAAAGGTTTTTTGACTTTTTGTCTTGCCTAATACCTTATATGGATATACATATATCCCCCCAGATTCTGGATATATAGTTGCAAGTTCTGCTACATTTAAAGCATATAAAAGTAGAACTGCCCCTGCAATTATCCAAGAAAGTATGGCTGCAGGTCCTGCTAAAGAGTAGGTTACCCCCGAAAGTGTAAATATCGAGCTACCTACCATTCCACCAATTGCAATCATCATACAATCCATTAAAGATAATACTCCTGATTTTAATTGAGTCGTTTCCTTTTCCATTTTATTACCCTCCTTAAGATATTCAGTTAATGAAATAAATACTCACCTCCTTCATGTATAAAAAAAGAGCCAAATATATCTGTTCAATATAATAACAAATCTACTGGCTCGTTTTGGTCAACTTTGTTAGCTGGACGTATTCAATGTCTTAAAATTATATCTATATATTAATCTATAATATGTCCATATGGAGGACTAGATATTAAGAAAAATACTGCCTCTTTATTTTTCGTAAACATTATATGTTCTCTATTGGATTCAAAAAAAATAGAATCTCCTTCATTTAATTCATAACTTTCATCTTCAATCATTACATAAAGTTTTCCTTCTAATACCGTTATTAATTCTTCACCTTCATCATGCTTATGAATACTATTTTCTGCTGGTGCATTTGGTGGTAAATATACTTTTGTAACCTGTAAATTTTGTGATATGCTTGGTGTTATTAATTCAAATATAATATCATCGTCTGTTTTAATGCTTTCTACTTCGTCTTTAGGTATAAAATTTAATTTGGATGTCTCCTCTTCAGGTGTAAAAAAGTATATGAGATCAATGTCAAAGTACTCAGATAATTTTTGAAGATTCACAACTGAAATAGAATGTTTGTTGTTCTCTAAACCCCAAAGATATGAATAACTCATCCCTAATTCTTCAGCCATAGTAGATAATGAAATTTGCCTAATTTTTCTTAATGCCTTAATCTTGCTTCCTATGTCAATATTCTTACTATTAATATTATTTTCACTCATTTTCAATCACCTTTATCTATATAATAATCTATTGTATTAATTTTGTCAATAACTATTATACTATTCATAGTATAAATTTATAACTTTATTGAATATATTTTAATTATTTATTCTACATATAGTACTTTTGTTGTCTTTAATAAATTAAGGGATGCGACCTACCAACGTGTTTTTGAAATAAATCGTCGCAATTTTTAACATATTGGATTTAGCAAGCACTTTACCACCTAATATGCAATTACCTGTCGCACAAAAAAACCTCTGATATTATCAGAGGTTCCCTATATCTTTCCTATAATACATTCCATCAAATTTAATCTTATCTATATTAGCATATATCTTTTGCCTTGCATCCTCGAATGTATCTCCTAAAGCTGTTACAGATAAAACTCTACCACCATTAGTATATATTTTATTGTCTACCTTTTTAGTTCCATTATGGAATAGTATTATATCTTCATCTAAATTTTCTAATCCCATTATTTCTTTTCCTTTTTCATACTTTCCTGGATATCCTCCTGAGGTTAGAACTACTGCCATAGATGGCTTTTCTGTCCAGATTAAATCTTCTGTTCGTAAATTTCCATCTAGAGACTTTTGAAGTATATCTATTAAATCCGTCTCTAATCTTGGAAGCACAACTTCTGTTTCTGGGTCTCCAAATCTACAGTTAAATTCCAATACCTTAGGTCCTTCTTTAGTAATAATAAGACCTATAAATAATATTCCCTTATATTCTAAAGCCTCATATTCAAAGCCTGTTTCAATTTTATTTAAAATTTCTTTTTGAATAACTTTATTAAGTTCTTCACCTAGTAAAGGATTTGGAGAATAACAACCTACACCACCTGTATTAGGTCCCTTATCTCCATCAAATATTTGTTTATAGTCTTTAGCAGATTCCATAGGGAATAATTTCCCCTCAGAAACAAAACATAATAATGAAGCCTCTACTCCTTCTAAAAACTCTTCAATTATAATAGTGTCTCCTGCAGAACCAAAAGTTTTTTCCTCTAACATAAGTTTCAAGGTATCCACTGCCATATCCTTATTCTCACATATAATTACCCCTTTCCCCAAAGCTAAGCCATCAGCTTTTATAACCAAAGGATAATTAAATTCATCTAAACCTTGTATTGCCTTATCTAAATCTGTATAAGCCCTATATTTAGCAGTAGGAATTTTATATTTTTCCATAAATTCCTTGGCATATTTTTTAGAACTTTCCAATTGAGCAGCTTCTTTATTTACTCCAAATATTCTTAAACCTTTTTCTTCAAATTTATCCACTATTCCATTAGCCAAAGGATCTTCAGGACCTACTACAGTCAAATCTATAGATTCTTTTATTGCAAAATCTAATAATTTATCTATTTCATTTGGGCTAATATCTACATTCTCAGCAATTCCTGCTATACCACCATTTCCTGGCGCACAAAATACTTTAGATACCCGTACACTTTTGGCTATTTTCCAGCATAGGGTATGTTCTCTACCTCCACTACCTATGACTAGAACTTTCATATATATCCCTCTTTTCTTAAACTTAATGTTTAAAATGCCTCATTCCTGTAAATATCATTGTCATATTATTCTTATCGGCCTCTATAATGGATTCCTCATCTCGTATAGAACCTCCGGGCTGAATAATAGCTGTAACTCCTGCTTTAGCCAGTACCTCTACAGAATCTTTAAAAGGGAAAAAACCATCAGAAGCTAAAACTGAACCTGCTGCTTTTTGTCCTGCCCGCTCGACTGCATTTTCTACAGCCCAAACCCTATTGGTCTCACCCATACCTATTCCTATAGTTCCCTTATCCTTTGCCAACAATACTCCATTGGATTTTACACCTTTTACTGCCTTCCAAGCAAATAATAAATCTTCCATTTCTTTATCTGTTGGTTGTCTTTTAGTTACAACTTTTAATTCACCATCCAAAAGCTTTGTATCTCTTTCTTGTAAGAGTATGCCCCCTAATACCTTTTTTATATCATAGGATGGATAATCATTTTTCATTATATTTGGAATTTTAATTATTCTAATATTTTTCTTGGAAGATAAAATAGATATAGCTTCCTCAGTAAACTCTGGTGCCATCACTATTTCTATAAATATCTCATTAATTTTCTTTGCCACTTCAGCATCTATTTCTCTATTAGCAGCTATAATACCACCAAAAATTGAAATCTTATCGGATTCATAAGCCTTATTATATGCTTCTAATAAATTTTCTCCACTACCAATACCACAAGGATTAGCATGTTTTACTGCAACTACTGTTGGTTCTTCAAATTGTTTTAGCATTTCCAATGCACCATTACTATCATTAATATTGTTAAAAGAAAGTTCTTTCCCATGTAATTGAATTCCACCTGCTATAGTACCTTCTAAGTTATTAGTAACTTTATAAAATGCTGCCTTTTGATGTGGATTTTCTCCATAGCGTAATTCTTTTTTGTCTTTAAAAGATAGGGTAATTGTATTTGGAAAATCGATGTTTTCTAATTGATTGAAATAATTAGAAATTAGCCCATCATAATAGGCTGTATATTGAAACACTTTGGCGGCTAAATATTGTTTAGTTTCTAAAGATGTGTCTCCATTATTTTTTAGCTCTTCTATTATTATATCATAATCCGCTGGGTCTATCACTACAGTTACATATTTATAGTTTTTAGCAGCAGCTCTAATCATAGAAGGTCCACCAATATCTATATTCTCTATAATCTCCTCATGAGTAACCCCTTCCTTCTTTAAAGTCTCTTCAAAGGGGTACAAATTATTAACTACCATATCAATAGAATTTATTTTTAATTTCTCTAAAGTATTAATATGTTCTTCATTATCTCTTTTATATAAAATTCCCCCATGAATATTTGGATTCAAAGTCTTTACTCTACCATCCAATATTTCTGGAAAATTTGTCACTTCCTCTATTTCTATAATATCTATATTAGCTTCCTTAAGTGTTCTACTAGTTCCACCTGTAGAAATTATTTCCCAACCAAG
>CAZMBD010000077.1:0-10611 GCA_964564325.1 uncultured Clostridiaceae bacterium | reverse complement strand
AATTTATCTAAGTCATTGAAATCTTCCATTATATCTGGAATTTTATCTACAGGGGCTCAGATTATAGATATTGAAACTGCCACTCTTCCTATATGCAGATTTGGAATAAAATATTTTCATGCTGATGGTGGCATTTATATAGGCAGAGATTTTATAGAGGGGAATAGGATATTTATAGAAATTTTAGATAATAAAGGAGGAAACATAGATAAAAGCAAGAGACGAAAAATAGAAAATTCTCTATCAATAGATGATTTTGAAAGAGTTTCTGGAGAGGAAATTCAAGATATTGTAAGTATTTCTAATTTTTCTTCTATTTATTTTAATGAGGGAAGAGAAAAATTAAAATTTATAGATGTAATTAAAAGGGAAAGGCCTAAAATTATTATAAGTTCTCCTTCTGAAAACATATCCAAATTGGCAGAAGAATTCCTATTATCTATTGGTTGTAAAGTAGAAACAATACCATATGATACAGTTGAAAGGGAAGAAGGCATGAACAATATAGTATTAGATAAGGATGGAGATTTAGGTATTTTATACTCTGAAAATGGAGAAAGTATGGAAGTAACTGATGGATTTAATATTGTATCAGGAGAAAAATATTATCTTTTAAATTTATTAATAGGTCTTAAAACAGGGGAATTGGAAGATGCTCTAATCCCTTATAATTACCCAAGAATTATGGAAAAACTAGCTCAAGATTATCAAATAGAGATTGAATATGGAAGATCTAATGTATCTGAAATGATTGGAGCTTTAGCAGAACGGGACAATGAATTTCAATATATTTTAAATTGTGATGGTATTTGGGCTACTGGAAAATTAGTGGATTATTTAATAGCTTATGATACTACTCTAAATAGATTGATACAGGAATTACCAGAATACTTTTATATAAAGAAAACCATCCCATGTAAATGGGATGATAAAGGCAATATTATTAGAAGATTATCAGAAGACAATAGAGAAGATGTGGAGTTAATAGAGGGAATTAGATTTATAGAGGATAAGGGATGGGCGCTTTTAATCCCCGATGAGGAGAAACCCATATTTAATTTATATGTAGAAGGTTATACTGAAGAATATGCTGAGGAATTAGGAGCTTTTTATGATGAAAAGGTTAAAAAAATGATGAAGGATTAATATGGCTTTGAAGAAGGGATGATTGGCATGGAAGATAGCAAATTAGTAGAATATATAGAGAAAATAGGAGAGTTTTTTAATACTGGTAAAAAAGCCAGTATGAAAAATTTTCTTTTAAAAAAATTAGATCAATCCTTTTTAGATATAGAAGAAATTTATTTAAAATTTAATAAAAAAAATCTAGAAAATTTGCCTAAAGGTTCAGAGTGGCTATTGGATAATTTTTATATGTTAGAATTAGTTTATAAGGAAGTAAGGGTTAATATATTAAAAGAAGAAAAAATAGTTTTAAGTATAATTGAAACTGGGCCATATGATGATTATCCATTAATCTACGCATTAGGTTTAGAGCTAATAAATTATTCTACGGGAAATATTACTGAAGATAATATAATTGAATTTATAAATGGATTTCAAAATTGGGGGATACTCTCCTTAGAGGAAGTATCCTCTATTTCTACTATGCTTATATTAGGATTACTTGAATATATTAGAACTATTTCTACAAGACTTTATTTAATAGATGAAACTTGGGAGAGAATAGAGTCCATAGATTTAGACAATGAAAATTTAGATAAAATTTTAGAGAATATACATAAAATGAGTTTTACTGAGATTGAAAGTATTGTTAGGAGAATAAGAAGAGAAAAAGAAGATTTTCAAATAATATTAGAAAAAATAGACAATAAATTAGAGTATATAAATACTAGCGTAAAGGAAGTTTTAGAAAGAGAGTATATGCTTCAGTCTAAACACAAGATATCTTTAGGCTATGGAATTAGATCTTTAAGGAGCATAGCTACTTTTGATTGGGATAATATATTTGAATCTATTTCTCTAGTAGAGAAGGTTTATAGAAAAGATCCACTAGATATATATGAAAACATGGATTTAAATTCTAAGAACTATTATAGATATGAGACAAAGATTTTAGCAGAAAAATTCAATGTAAAGGAAATATTTTTAGCAAATAAGGTATTGGAATTTTCTAAAGAGGAATATGATAATGGGGCAAGAGATAAAAAGGCCCATATTGGCTATTATTTAGTAGATAAAGGAAGAAAAAGGCTATTTAAATTTTTGGGTGAAAATAAAGATTATAGTCTATATTTGAAAAAGTACTCTTATTATTATTTGCCTATAATTTTATTGTCTATATTATTATCTATATGTATTAGTATATTTACTTTAAAAATGCCACTATTTTTTTTATTAATATTTATACCTATATTGTCTATTTTTATAAATATATTTAATTGCTTTTATCTTAAGAAATTTAGAACTAAAATATTGCCTAAAATGGATTTTAGTGATGGAGTGCCAGAAGAATATTCTACTATAGTAGTAATTCCAACTTTATTAACTGATGAAAATAGAGTAGAGGAATTGATGAAAAATCTAGAGGTTTATTATCTATCTAATAAAGATGAAAATATATATTTTGGTATAGTGGGAGACTTTAAAGATGGAGATGAAAAATCTACTAAAGAAGATAAAAAGATAATTGCCAAAGGATTAGAATGTGTAGAAAAACTAAATGATAAATACGGAGAAAATAGATTTTATTATTTTCATAGAAAAAGATCCTTTTCTAAAACCCAAAATAAATACATGGGTTGGGAGAGAAAAAGAGGAGCATTAGTAGAGTTAAATGCTTTACTTTTAGGTGAAGAAACTAGTTTTAATATAATTTCAGGAGATATATCTAATTTACAAGAAAAGGTAAAATATATAATTACATTAGATGCAGATACTATACTTCCTAGAGATGAGGGAAAGAGATTAATAGGGACAATTACTCATCCTTTAAATTCGGCAGTAGTAGATAGTGAGAAAAATATAGTAGTAGATGGATATGGAATAATTCAGCCAAGGATAATTGTAGACATGGAAAGCAATAACAAATCCTTATTTACAAGGATTTTTGCAGGCTCAGGGGGGACAGATCCCTATAGTACAGCTGTTTCAGATATATATCAAGATTTATTTGGGGAAGGAATATTTACAGGAAAGGGAATTTATGACTTAGAAGTATTTCACAAAGTACTAGGAAAAAGATTGCCGGAAAACACAATTTTAAGTCATGATTTATTAGAAAGTAGCTATATTAGAGCTGGTCTTGCTACAGATATAAACTTAGTAGATGGCTATCCAGAAAAATATAGTTCATATATAATGAGAAATCATAGATGGACTAGAGGAGATTGGCAATTAATTAAATGGCTATATGGCGATTATGGGAGGGAGATAAATTCCCTTTCTAAGTGGAAAATCTTAGACAATATGAGACGTTCATTATTGCCTGTATTTCTGTTTCTCGGCACATTTTTTAGTTTACTATTACCTTCTAAAGCTTTATATATAGGATTGGGAATAGTTATTTTCAATATATTGTTCCCGATTATAAATATGCTACTGGAGGCTATATTTTATAAGAGATTTAAAATAGAAAAGCTAAGGTTAAATGGGAATTTAGTCCTTGGATATAAAAAAAATATATATCAAGGTATATTGTCATTTATATTTCTTCCTTATGAAGCAATGATGTTGTTAGATGCTATAATTAGGACTTTATATAGGGTATATATTTCCCAGGAAAATTTATTAGAATGGACCACTGCCTTTGATATGGAAAAGAGGCTTAAAAATGATATGTATAGTTATTTTAGTAGAATGAAGGAAAATGTACTTTTTTCTATATTATTAATATTTTTAGTAAATATTTTTAGACCTGAAAATTTAGGATTGTCTGGGATTATTGCACTATTATGGTCTATAGGTCCATTTATTGCCTACATTATTTCTAAGGAAGAATCAGAAGAAGTAATATTTCCTGAGGAAGAAAAACTATTTAGAGAAATTGCCAAGGATACTTGGGGATACTATAGTACTTTTACAGATGAAAAAAACAATTATTTACCACCAGATAATTTTCAAGAGTATCCTTATAATGGAACTGCCAATAGAACTTCTCCTACTAATATAGGTTTTTATTTAATAGCTGTTCTTTCTAGTAAAGATTTAGGGTTTATAAATACTGAGGAAATGGTAAATTTATTAGAATTAACTATTGACACTATAGAAAGAATGGAAAAGTGGGAAGGGCATTTGTATAATTGGTATAATACAGAAAATCTGGAACCTTTAAGACCAGTATTTGTTTCCACTGTGGATTCAGGAAATTTTGTAGCCTATTTAATAGTTTTAAAAGAAGGATTAAGAGAATACCAATTGAAAGATTCTAATTTAGAAGATAGAATAGAAAATTTGATTTATAGAATAGAAAATTTAATTGAAAATACTAAATTTAAGCCTTTATATAATTGGAAAAGAGATTTATTTTATATAGGTTATAATATAGATGAGAAAGAGCCATTGAATTCCTATTATGATTTATTGGCATCAGAGGCTAGGGCTACCTCATATATTGCTATTTCTAGGGGAGAGGTGCCTATTAGTCATTGGAGCAAATTGGGAAAATCTTTAATAAAGGAGAAGGAATATATTTCTCTAGCTTCTTGGTCTGGTACAATGTTTGAATATTTAATGCCTTCTTTAGTATTAAAAGATTATAAAAATACATTATTAGATGAAAGCAATAAAACTGCTATAAGAATTCAAAAAGACTATGCTGAGGCTCAAAATGTACCTTGGGGAATTTCTGAATCTGGTTTTTTTGCCTTTGATAGGCAATTGAATTATCAATATAAGGCCTTTGGTATACCAGCACTAGGTTTTCAAAGGGGTTTAAAAAACGAATTGGTTATATCGCCTTATTCAAGTTTTTTAGCATTGAAATTTGATTATTTAGGGGTTTTAGAAAATATTAAAAGATTAGAAAAAGAAGGATTAAGAGGGAAATATGGATTTTATGAGGCAGTGGATTATACATCATCTAGACTTCCAAATCATTTAGAACGGGGAATTGTAAAATCCTATATGAGTCATCATCAAGGTATGATAATTATAGCAATAAACAATTTACTAAATAAAAATATTATTGTAAATAGATTTCATAGAGATCCAGAAATGCGAACTGGAGAATTATTATTGCAAGAGAAAATACCTTTAAGGCCAATCATATCTAAGGAGAGAGAAAATAAAAAGGAGATTCGACATAAAGAAAAGAAAAGAAAGTTTTTAGAAAATAGAGTATATACAGTGGAAGATTTAAAGTATATAAAATGCCATATATTATCCTCTAATACTTATTCCTTAATGATAAATAATAGAGGGGAAGGTTTTTCTAAAAATGGTGAGATATTTTTAAATAGATGGAGAAAAGATTTTTTATCTACTCCCTATGGTCAATTTATTTATATTAAAGATTTAAAAGATAATAATATTTGGTCGGCGGCTTTTGCACCTATATATAAAAAGCCAGATTATTACAATGTAGAGTTTTCAAATTATAAGGCAGGTTTTCATAGAAAAGATGGAGATATGGAAACTAAAATGGATGTATTTTTATTGCCAGAGGAATTAGGTGAAATTAGAAAGCTAAGTTTAATTAATAATGGGGAGGAAGAAAAGCTATTAGAAACTTTCTCTTATTTTGAAATAGTAGGGGAAAAGATTAATTCGGATTTAGCCCATCCTGCTTTTAATAATTTATTTATCAAAACAGAGGTATTAGAGGAAGAAGAAGGATTATTAGCCTATAGGAGAAAAAGAGCAGAGGATTTTCAAGATAGTTGGATTTTACATGGAGTTAAAATATTTGAAGGAGAACAGGAAGGCTTCCAATATGAGACTAATAGGGCAAATTTTATTGGAAGGGGCCATGATTTAGGAGAGCCAAAAGGGATTATAAAAGGTTTGACTAATACTGCAGGTGTAGTGCTAGACCCTATTATGAGTATTGGTAAAAAAATAAGGATTAAAGCTCATGAAAAAATAGATATATATTATATAACAGCTATAGCTTCTAGTCGCCAAGATGTAGTGGAGATATTGAAGAAATATAATAGATATGAAAATATAATAATGGCCAGAGATTTATCCAATACCAAATCTCAGGCGGAAATAGGTTATTTAAATTTAAATCATGAAAGTATAGAAGATTATGGAGAATTACTTCCTTATTTGTTTTATCTGCAGGACAATACTAAGGGAAAGTATAGTGGGATTTTAAAGAAAAATGCTAAGGGTAAAGAAGGTTTATGGGCCCATGGTATTTCAGGAGATAAACCTATAATTTTAATAACTATAAATTCTATGGCAGGACTGGAAACCATAAAAAAACTAATAGATGCCCATGAGTATTGGGAGTATAAGGGGATTTTAGTGGATTTAATTATATTAAATGAAGAAAAGTCTGTATATCATCAACCTTTATTTCAAAATATTAGAGAAATTATATATGAAAGAAGGGGGCATATAGATGGTATATTTCTCAAGAATAAAAATGCAATGGCTGAAGAAGATATAGCTTTACTGTATAAATGGGCAGATTTAATAATTAGATCTGAAGTGGGTTTTAAAATTCATAGCTCTAAGAAAGAATTAATTCCTTATAAGAAATTCCATGAAAAGCCAATGGATTATCCAAGTGTGGATATGTCTTTAGATTTAGAGTATTTTAATGGTTATGGAGGCTTTGCTGAAAATGGGGCAGAATATGTAGTAAAACTTACAAAGGGACTAAATACTCCAGCACCATGGGCTAATGTAATAGCCAATAGACATTTTGGTTTTATCACAACAGAAATGGGCACTGGATTTACTTGGGCTAAAAATAGTAGGGAAAACAAATTAACACCTTGGTACAATGATCCTATAATGGAAAACCTAAGTGAGATAATATATTTAAGGGATAATGATACAGGAGAAGTATTTAGTATAACTCCTAAGCCTATTAGAGATGAAGAAGACTATATAATTACCCATGGATTAGGCTATTCTTCATTTCAACATTATAGTCATGGAATAATGCAGGAACTTACAGCTTTTGTCCCTGTAGATGACAGTGTTAAAATAAATTTGGTGAATCTTAAAAACCATACAGATGAAGAACGACATATAAATCTAATCTATTATATTAGACCAGTTTTGGGAGTAACAGATGAGGAAAATGCTAAATTATTAGAGACGGAGATGATAGATGATGTTTTTATAATAAAGAATTCTGCTAATATAGAATTTAAAAACAGCACAGTATTTATGGGGACTTCTGAATATGTGAAATCCTATACTGGAGATAGAATAGAATTTTTAGGAGAAACTCCTAATTATAAAATGCCAGAGGCATTAAAGAGAGAAGGTTTCTCTAATACTACAGGCTTTGGATATAATCCTTGCGGTACAATAGAAATAGAGATAAAACTTAAGGCTCATGAAGAAAAGGAATTAGTATTTTTATTAGCTGAAGAGGAGGATTTAGAAGAGGGATGTAAATTAATAGATAAACATAGAGATTTAGAGATGGCTAAAAATGCCTTAGTAGAAGTAAAAAAATTTTGGAGAGATAAATTAGATAAAATTCAAATTAATACTCCAGATAAAAGCATGAACTATTTAATGAACAATTGGTTAATGTATCAGACTATTGTGTCGAGAATGTGGGGAAGAACTGGTTTTTATCAGGTAGGTGGTGCTTTTGGTGCTAGGGATCAGATGCAAGATGCTATGAATATCGTATATCATATGCCTGAAGAATGTAAAAAACAGATATTAGAAAACTGTAAACATCAGTATGTAGAAGGAGATATTCAACATTGGTGGCATCCTATACCAAATTCAGAAGTTCATAAGGGAATTAGAAGTAAATACACTGATGATTTACTGTGGTTACCATTGGGAGTTGCAAAATATATTTTAGTTACAGGTGATGAAAGTATATTAAAAGAAGAAGTACCATTTATAGAAAGCCCTATTTTAAGAGATGATGAAGCGGAAAGATATGAAATACCTTCCTTATCCAAAGAAGTAGGCACAGTATATGAACATTGTATAAGGGCAATTGAAAAATCTCTAAACTTTGGAGAAAGGGGACTGCCTTTAATGGGTGGTGGGGATTGGAATGATGGCATGAACAAAGTGGGATATAAGGGACAGGGTGAATCAGTGTGGTTAGGTTGGTTTATAATTACGGTTCTTAAATCCTTTGTGTCTATATGTGAAAAAATGGGCGATACTGAAAGAAAAGAAAAATATGATAAAATTATATTAGATTTAAAAGATGCCATTGAAGAAAATGCTTGGGATGGAGAATGGTATAAAAGGGCATTTTTTGATGATGGTACTCCTCTAGGTTCAAAGGAGAACTCTGAATGTATGATAGATTCCATAGCTCAATCATGGGCTGCTATTTCAGGAGAGGGAGATTTAGAAAGGGTAAAAATTGCTTTAAAATCAGTGGAAAATTATTTGGTAAATGAAGAAGAAGGGATAATAGCTCTATTATCTCCACCTTTTGAAGATACAGAATTAGATCCTGGATATATTAAATCTTATGTATCAGGAGTTAGGGAAAATGGAGGTCAATACACCCATGCTGCTATTTGGGTTATTAAAGCCTTTGCATTATTAGGAGAAGGAGACAAAGCTTATAGTCTATTTAAAATGATAAATCCAATAAATCATTCTAAATCCTTAATAGAATGCGCCAAATACAAAGTAGAACCCTATGTAGTAGCGGCTGATATATATACTAATTCTAGCCATTTAGGTAGAGGTGGCTGGACTTGGTACACTGGCTCTTCTGGATGGATGTATAGAATAGGATTGGAGAACATATTGGGATTTAAAATAGTAGAAAATGAATTTCATATAAACCCGTGCATACCTAAGGAATGGGATGGTTATACGATTAAATATAAGGATCATGAAATAGAAGTGAAAAATTTAAAGTAAATATAGGCAAATATAGGAACCTGGCACTAACTTACTAACTTTTCAATAATTTAATATATTAGTGCCGGGTTCAAATGTTTATTCAATTAATTCTTTTACCTTTTCCATTTGTGGATCTATATTATTTAGTATATCTTCTATTTTTGTTTCTACTAAAACATCTGGTTCTAAAAAATTAGTTTTTATTTCTTTATTTGGGCGAAGGAATTTTTTATAGGATATTGTAAAATTAATTTTTGATTTTGGAAGCGTAAAATCTAATAAATCTCCATAACAATTAGGTGCATTTCCTGTTGGTTCTCCTACAATTGTTCCTAGATTATTATCTTGAAATATCACTGCAAAATCATTTCCTGAACTAAAGGTATATTTTGATGTTAAAATATAAATATCTCCATTAAAGATTAAATCCTTAGGTTTTGATTCTGGTATTATTTCAGTAATATCTCTAAAACGTAGAGTATTTTTATCATAATCAGATTCTAGTATTTCATTTGTTTCTTCAGAATAACGTACATAAATTCCGTTGCTTTTATATTTTTCTACAGGTAAATAATTAATAAACTCGTCTATAACAGTTGAATTTCCACCAGTATTATTTCTCAAATCAATAACAATATTATCAATATTTTTTTTATTTACTTCCATGAAAAAATTTTTTAATAATGTTCTATAAGCCCCGTCATTAACGCAGGTATTAATTTCAATAATAGCTAAATTTTCATTTTCCAGTAATTTATAATTATTTGATCTTCTATTATATATTGGAGAGGGAATATCACCTATTATTTCTTTGAAATTTATAGTTTCTAATATTTCTTCCCCGTTCCGTAATACTTTAAAAACCATTTCATCATTTTGATTTTTCAAGCCTAAATAATTAACATAAGCCTCTGTATTTAAGTGTATCTCTCCCATAGCTTTAACCCAATATAGATTTTCATGGGATACTATTGTAGATAATTCATTTAGTATATCTTCTGTATTTTTATCTTCAATAGCTAAAATTTTATCTCCTTTCTTTAGCCCTTTAATATCTTTTCCTATATATAATCCATCTGATAACCATAAATATTCTATTTTACTTGTTTTTTCATCATCTGAAATTTTTTCAAAAGTATCAGTATGTGCGTCTCCTAGGCTAACTAATATTTTTTTTATTATAAAATAAAAATCTTCAATTGACATATTTTCAGAAATATTATGTATTGCATCATTAATTAATTCGTTTTTAGGCTCTCCTAAAGGTTCTATTGTGCTTGGATGAACATTATTTATAATATTTCTTAGATATTCTAAATCTTCAATCATATCATCTTTTGAAATATAGTTTTTTTTATCTTCAATAACTATATTGTCTTCTGGTGATACTTCTGCAGTACATGAAGTTAATGATAATAGTATGCAAAATATTAGTACTATTACAGTAAGTTTTTTCAAAATATCGCCCCCATAATTTTAAATTATTTATTATGAGTATATTATATGCCATAGTATCTTTTATTGCAAGGTAGTCATGATTTCTTTTTTCTTATGATATAATGGATGATGCTAATTTTTCAATAATTTAATATATTAGTGCCGGGTTCAAATGTTTAATTTATCTCTATT
>CAZMBD010000076.1:0-10678 GCA_964564325.1 uncultured Clostridiaceae bacterium | reverse complement strand
GATAGATACTAATCTTCTATCCATAAAGTACTCCTTTCATTGTTTTATGAATATACAAACTTACTTAATCTTTTTTTATTTAAAACACCATATTTCATAAGGTGATTAAATATTCTGTTTTTTTAATTAATATATTGTTCTAGTTTAATTATATAACTTTTTCACAAAAGCGCATAATAAAAAGCTTTACTCAACATTGTGGCAATTTGTATACAAACGCTAATGACAAACTTCTCAAACCATTAAAAAGTCAAGGATATGAA
The DNA here is from genome assembly GCA_964564325.1 of uncultured Clostridiaceae bacterium. Lineage (GTDB taxonomy): Bacteria > Bacillota > Clostridia > Tissierellales > Tepidimicrobiaceae > JAAZMA01. The sequence continues at coordinate 10,415 of CAZMBD010000076.1, read as the reverse complement.
AGATTTAGTAATGTAAAAAGATAAACAAAAAAATGCCTTTATATATTACCACATTTATAAGTAAATAATAATTACCTTAATTCTATTGAAATATGGTATTTTGTAGACTTATAATTAAATATAAGAAAAACTTATGAAATAATGAAAGCTAATTGAAATATAGAAATGAGTAAATATAAAAAAGGAGGCAAAAGAATGTTTGATTATTATCAGCCAACAAAAATACATTTTGGAAAAGGTAGATTAAATGAAATAGGTGAAGTTGTAAAGAGGTATGGTAATAGATGTATACTTGTTACTACACCAAATGAAGCTCCCTTGGATAAATTATTTGAGAGAGTAATAAATATACTTAAACAAAGTAAAATTGAAGTTATTCAATTCGAAAAGGTGTTGCCAAACCCAACAGTAGAAATTGTAGAGGAAGGTTTTAAATTAGCAAAAGAATTTGAGGCAGAAGTAGTTCTTGGTGTTGGTGGAGGATCTTCTATTGATACTGCAAAGATGATAGCTTTAACTTATGGATTGGATTCCATAGACTGGGATGAACTTTTTTCAAACTATGATAATCCATTTGCAGCACATTTGCCAGTAAGTGATAAGAGTTTACCATTAATAGCAGTTTCAACTACTTCTGGGACAGGAAGTCAAGTAACTCAGGCAGCAGTAATATCTAGAGGCATTGATAAAAATACAATATTTCATCCAGATAATTATGCAAAAGAATGTGTAGTAGATCCAGAATTGATGACTACTTTGCCTCCAAGAATTACAGCATCTACTGGATTTGATGCATTTTGTCACGCTTTTGAAAGTTATATTAATGTAAGAGCATCTACTATGACAGAAATAAAATCCATAGAAGCCATGAGATTGGTAGTAGAAAATCTTCCTGAAGCAGTAAAGGATGGTAATAATTTAGCTTATAGAGAACCTTTAGCTATAGCAGATACCTTAGCTGGTATTAGTTTATCTAATGCTGGAGCTGCAGCCCCTCATCCACTAGGAGAGATAATTGGGGGAGTGACAAACATTCCACATGGTGAAACACTAGCAATAGTATTTCCTGCCTATACAGAAGAAGCTTGGGAAAATAATATTACTAAATTTGCTAAGGTAGCTCGAATATTTAATTCATCATTAGAAAAAGAGGAAGATAAGGTAGCAGCTAAAGCTTTAAGTGAAGAAATTAAAAAGTTTTTAAAGGAAATTAATTTAAATAAAAGTCTTAAAGATTATAATATAACTGATGAACAATTTAAGGAAATTTTAGATTGTCCTGTATTAGAATTTCTACCTTTTGGCTCTAAAGAGGATTTACAAGAAATAATTAAAAAATCATATTAATGATAAGGAGAATAAGATGAAGTATAAATTAGTATGTATAGATATTGATGGTACTTTATTAAATGATGATCATACTATAACTGAAGATAATATTGAAGCAATAAGAGAAGCCAAAAAAAAAGGAGTTCATATAGCAATAGTTTCAGGTAGATTATATAACTCAATTAAATATTTCGAAAAAATTTTAGGTATAGATGTCCATATAATTTCTACAAATGCTACTTTTTTAATGTATGATGGAAAGATAGTATATGAGAACCCTTTATCATTCAATCAATTGAATAATATATATGAAGTTATTAAAAAACATAATATTGTTACTTACTTTAACACGTGGGATACAGTAATATGCAATAGAGAAATTTCTAAGGATAATGCCTATAAAATTATTAATGAGTATTTAGATGATGATTGTAAAGTTAAGTTTATAACAAATCCAAAATTAATAGATATATTTAAAGAATATAATGGCAAAATATTAAAATCAATTTCAATCTCAAAAACTAATTCTGAAGCTTTACAAAAAGCTAAAGAAGAATTAAAACTTTATGATGATTTATCTGTTGTGAGTTCTAATTTTAATAATTTTGAGGTTATGAATAAAGGTACTTCTAAAGCTACGGGAATAGAAAAACTTTCAGAAATACTTAATATTAAAAGAGAAGAAATTATATGTATTGGAGATAATGATAATGATTTATCTATGATTAAATATGCTGGCTTAGGAGTTGCTATGGGCAATGGCTCTTTAAATATAAAAAAAGAAGCCGATTATATTACTGATACAAATAACAATTCTGGAGTAGCAAAAGTTATAAATAAATTTATTTTATGATGTAGTTTTAATTAGAATACTCCCTTTATTATAATTTTTAAAATATCGCTAAATTTAAATTTAGCGATATTTTTTATATCCAGATTATTTTAGATTAGTGGATATTTTTCATAATATATTGAAATTTTCATTCGATTAATGATATGATTAAATTGTGCTTTAAATTATGAAAGCGTAGGATCAGTGCCAATGGTTGAATGGACTACATTTAGGGTAATGGGAAAAGAATTCTATAATTTGGCCAGTAAGTTTTAAGATGGGTGGGATATTATGATTTGGGTTTTTATTATATTAGTAGTTTTAACTTTTGCATTTAACAAACTTACTATTAAATATGGATTAAAAGGAGTTAGTTATAAAAGAAATATATCTAAAGAAGTAGTAGAAATAGGAGAAGAATTTGAAGTTATAACAATTATAGAAAATAGGAAGATTTTTCCGATAGCTTTTTTACAAATAACAGAAAAATTTCCCTTAGGTTTAAAATATAAGATTGAACCTACTAATAAAAAAGCAGGAGATTTCTTTAATTACACTAATACTTTGTTTATTATGCCCTATCAGAGAGTAAGAAGAATTTATCCAATTTCTGGGCTAGAGAGAGGGCGTTATGTTTTTGAAGATTCTAATTTACGAGCTGGGGATTTTATTGGATTTAAGACTTCTAACAAAAAAGTAGAAAATCTCCAAGTATTAGTTGTACTTCCTAAAAAACTAAATTTAAATGAAAATTTAGTTCCCTTTGGAAATTATCAAGGAGATATTTCTGTTAGAAGATGGATAATAGATGATCCACTTATGACTATAGGGATAAGAGAATATACTGGAAATGATCCAGAAAGGTATATTCATTGGGCTTCTTCATTGAGGTATGGGAAATTAATGGTGAAGAACTTTGATTTTACTACGGATACTGAAGTAAAAATTATTTTAAATATAGAGTCTTCAAAACCTTTCTGGGTAGGCGTTGAGGAAGAGAAAGTTGAAACTTGCATTTCTTTATGTAGGGGAGTAGTGGAGGAATTAGAACAAAGTGGCATTCCATATAGTTTTATTTCTAATTCTTATGGTGGATATGATAGATTAGAAAATTCTAATACATTGTATTCAAATAATTATAATGAAATATTGATGTATTTGGGTAAAATGGCTTATGGAGTCAGAATTCAGTTTGAAGAGTTAATAGATAGTATTGTTAATAGAAGGACAGATTTTACGACTTTTGTAGTGATAACACCAAAGGTTTTTGATTCTTATATAAAACCATTGGCGAAATTAACTCAAAAGGGTAATAAGGTTATTCTTATATCTTTAGACGAAAATAATTTAAAGAAATTGGATACATCTATTATTAAATATGTGAGGAGAATTTCATGAATGGTTTAATTTTAATAGAGTTAATGAGCTTAGTTTCATATATATTTAGTTTATTAATTTTTATATTTTCTAATAAAACCATGAATAATTTTATGATTATATTTTTGTGGATGATTTTAGTATCTTATTTAGGGGCTCATTTAAAAAAGAAAAATAAAAGATATTTACATACTAGTATATTAATGCTTTTACCAGCAATTAAATATCATACTGTTTCAGATATACTCTTTTTATGTATAGCTACTTTTCTTATATATTATTATATATTCCAGTACTTTGGAGATATGAATTTTGGATTTATAAAAGAAGATTTTATAAAGAAATTAGCTTTTTATACAATTATTATTCTTATAAACTTTATTTATAAATTTTATGATAAAATGCAAACAAATCATGTATTATTTATGATACTATATTTTATTTCGACGATTATATTTTTAAGAAGTTTAAGACATTTAGAATATGATTCAAATATAAAAAGGATTAGTAAAACCAATTCAATCTATGCTATAATTATGTCAGTAGCTTCTTTAGTATTTAGCATCGATAAGCTAAAAAATGGTTTTGTAGTGGGAATGAAGACAGCATATAGTTTCATTACAAATTTAGCATTCAAGATACTTTATTGGCCCCTAGTGTTTTTTGGAGGCTTTTGGGAATATTTAGTCAAAATTATATGGCAAGGTGGAGAAGTAAATATGGATTTGGATTTAGAACCCAAATCTCCACAAACTGATGAAGAAATTGCAGATATTTTTAAAAGGATGCTTGAAAATGATTCTGGACTTCCTATTTGGCTTACTAAGCTTTTATCAATAGTTTCTAAATTGCTTATTATTATATTGATAATTTATTTAATTAAACGAGTTTTAAAAAAGTATGTGCTTTATAACAAAAAAGAAGAAAAAGCATATATAGAAGAAAGAGAATATATTGATATAAAAGATGAAAAGGCAAAGAAAGAAAGGATATCAATATTTGAACCAAGAGATATAGGGGAAAAAATAAGATATTATTATAAAAAGTATTTAATTAAAATACAAAAGAAAGGAATCAATATAGAGAACTCGGATACTAGTTTAGATATAAATATGAAAGCTGAAGGAGATTTTGATAAAAAGGGCATAAAAGAATTAAGAGATATTTATATAGAAACTAGATATGGCGAGAAAGAGGCTAATGAGACTATGGCTGAAGATGTAAAAAGATTATATAAAAAAATATAATAAATAGAAAGGAAGTGTGATTATATGGATAGTATTAAAGCTAAAAGCAAAGGAAGGGCTATAGGATTTTCTTTAGTTATGATAGGTATTTATTTTTTAAACTCAATATTAGTAGGAATAGTCTATGGGGCTTTATTAGGCGTAGGTATTATAGGAAATAATATTGATATTCAAACTTATATGGAAAATAATTCAACTTCCTTTTTGGCAACTGTATCTATATTATCAATTATTGTTTTTGGAATAATCCTTTATTTTAAACAAAAGAGTTCTAAAAATTATTCAGATAAGCCCTTTGTATCTTTTGGGAAAGTAAAAAAAGAGGAATTGAGTGAAAGTTTCATACTTTTTTTAGGAATGTATGGAATTACAATGTTATGGGTTGTTCTTATAAATCTTTTAAGCGAAAATAATCTCTTTTTTCAAAAAATACTAGAATCACATAATAATATTATGGGTGAAATTACAAGTTCAGAATCATTTATATTGGTATTTTTTGCTACAGCAATCATAGCACCAGTTATAGAAGAGTTGTTTTTTAGAGGATTAATTTATGGCAGATTAAGACAGGCGATGAAGCCTATTGTAGCAATTTTTATAAGTTCTTTATTGTTTGGAATTTTTCACGGGAATATAGTGCAGGGAGTTTATGCTTTTTTTATAGGTTTTGTATTAGCCTTGGTATATGAAAAAACAGGGGCTTTATGGCTCTCAATAGTTGGGCATGCATTAATAAATACTATTGGTGTAGTTATACCTTATTTAAAATTAGAATCCCTACAAATAGCTTTAATTATTATAGGTATTATTGCTTTAATTCCAAGTATATTGATACTTAAGAAATGGTTTACGACAAATAAAGACATATTAACAAACGAAGTTCTATAATTCTTGCTGATATTTTAGAAATTTTGTGAAAAATAAAAAAATCGGGTATATAATATATCAAACTATAAAGGAGAGGATGGTAGATATGAAATTAAAAAATAAGATTATATTGTTTACTGTATTAATATGTATTTTTAGTATTTTATCCATATCCACAATTAACTACATCTTTTCAATTAGGAATCTAGAAAAAGAAGTAAATGAAAAAGTTCAGAGTGAAGTAACAGGTATATCTAAAGATATAGATAAATGGATGGCATTACAAAAAGATTCTCTATATGAAGTAATAGAAAGTTTGCTTGTTAGCGATAATTTTGAACGTGATTTTGTTTACAAACATTTAAATGAAGCGAATCAAAGAAATCCAGGAAATGCATATTATTTGTCTTTTTCGAATAAGGAATTTGTTGAGGGTTCAGGTTGGATACCAGATAGTAGTTTTGATCCTACATCTAGAGATTGGTATATTGGGGCAATGGGAAATGACGATTTTTATATAACTGAGCCCTATGTAGATGCTAATACGGGAGGAATGGTTATCGCTATTTCGAAGGCTTTTAAGACTCGTGATGGGAGAATTGGAGTCGTAGCTAGTGATATTCAGATTGATTATTTAGTAGACTTTATATCTTCTATAGAAATAGGAGAAGGATCTTATGCATTTTTAATTAATAATAAAGGAAGTATTGTAACTCATGAAAACGACGAGTTTAAACCTAGTGAAGGTGAATTTGTAAATATTAATGATATATTAGATGGAAAACTTTTAAATATAATGGGGGCAGAAAAATTAGCTATAAGAGATAGAACAGTTAAGGACTATGATAATATTAGTAGGTTTTTCTTCTTTGGAGACGTAATAGAATCTGATTGGAAAGTAGGAGTAGGAGTATCTAAAGATTATGCTGTAGGTGCTATTGACAACACTATTCGTTATAGTATTATAGCAACTATAATAATACTAATTGTTGCTATAATTTTATCCTTATATATATCAAATTCCATTACAAAACCAATAATTAAATCAATAAAAATTGCAGAAAATATAGGAAATCTAGACTTAAGGGATAATATAGATGAAAAAGATCTTAATAGAAAAGATGAATTAGGTCAGATGTATAATTCTTTCCAAAATGTGATTGAAAAGTTAAAGATATTTATGAAGGAAATGGAAGATACTATAAATACTAATCGTCAAATATATGAAGAAACCATGAACAAATTAAATTTCTTATTAGAACAATCAGACGACACTTCTGCAACTACAGAAGAATTATCAGCAGGAATGGAAGAAACGTCTGCAACTACGATATCTGTAAATGAATCCACAAATCAAATAGATGGGGCAATTTCAGATTTTGCACAGAAAGTAGAAGATGGGGCCTTAACTTCAAATGAAATAAGTACAAAGGCAGATGAATTAAGTAATCAGTTTGTTCAAGCAAGAGACAATACTATGAATGTATATAATGAAACAAGACAAGAAATAGAAGAAGCAATAGAATCTTCAAAAGAAGTAGAAAAGATAAATGTATTATCTAATGCCATATTGGAGATAACAGAACAAACAAGTTTGTTAGCCTTAAATGCAGCTATAGAAGCAGCAAGAGCAGGAGAAACTGGAAGAGGATTTGCAGTTGTAGCAGAAGAAATAACTAAATTGGCAGAAAACTCTAATGAAACAGTAGTAGAAATACAAGCTGTAACTGAAGGTATAACCATGGCTGTAAGTCAATTGGTAAACAATACTACTAAATTAGTGGAGTTTTTAGAAAGTGATATAATGAAAGATTATGAAATGATGGTGGGTGCTGTAAATGACTACAAAGATGATGGCTCTTCATTAAATAGTATTATGTCTGATTTATCAGCAACATCAGAAGAATTAGCAGCTTCTATAAATCAAATAGCTGTTTCTATAAATGATATATCCATTACAGTAGAAGAATCTACGTTAGCCACTACTAATATAGCAGAAAAAAATATGAATATAGTAGAAACTATAACTAATATTAACGATATTATGCAAAAGAATAGAGAAGTATCAGCCAAACTAGAGGATATAGTTTCACAAGTGAAGTACTAAGACAGGGGGACGGTTCCTTGTCTTATTACAACAAGAACATAATAAGAAATATTGACAATTCCAAGCCTCTTTTGTAATATCATATTACAAGGAGGTTTTTTAATGATTACAGAATATGAGATTGGGAAAAAACTTAAAGCTATTAGGGAAGAGAAGGGATTGAGCCAATCAAAAGTAGTAAAACAACTTGTTGAACAGGATATAAATATGAGTAGAGAAACACTTAGTAAAATTGAAACTAATAGTAGGTCGATTTCTGCTATAGAATTAAATGCTCTGTGCAATATATTTGATGTAGATATAGGGGAATTTTTTCATGAAGAAGAAGAGGGTGATTTAGTAACTTTTTTTAGAAAGAAAAATTTTTCTCAGAATTCACTAGAGGAGATTTCTGAACTTCAAGAAATGGTAAAAGTATTTATAAACCAAGAAAAAATATATAAAGAAGGAGAAGTTTAATGAAGAACAAAATAGATCTTCCTAATGAATTATTAAGACTTGAAATAAAAGAATTAGCAGAGGAAGTTAGAATAAGATTTGCTAAGAAAGGGCTGTCTGATATATTTGATATTCTCTCAGATATTGCATTTTTAATCAGAAAACCTTTAGATATAGAAGGACTTTCTGGATTTAGTACTTACTTTGAAAATTACTTTATTGTATATTTAAATAGTAATTTTACCTTAGGACACGAACGCTATACTGGAGCCCATGAATTATATCATATAATGTATAATGAAGATATATTAAAAAAGGAGAAAGTTTTTTTAGACAAAGAAAAGTATAAAGAAGAAGATATGAGAGCTGATGTATTTGCTGCTGAATTTTTAATGCCTGAAGATTATGTAAAAGAAGTATTTTACAAGACTGTAAATATAAACAAAGACAATCTCCAGCCAAATCATATAGTTAGAATGAATAATTATTTTAAAGTTAGTTATAAAGCGATGCTTAAAAGACTCATTCAGTTAGACTTATGTTCGCAAAAAAAATATAAAAAACTTGTAGAGATTTGTTCACTAGAAAACAAAGATAGACTTCAGTCTATAACTAGAGAAGAAGGATATAATATAGATTTAATAATTCCGTCGGAGATAAATTATATTCCTAGAGAATATATAGTATATGTAAAAGCAAATTACGAAAATGAAAGGATATCCTATGATGAGCTGAAAAAAACTTTAAAATTTATAGATTTGAATCCTGAAGAACTTGGATACAGAGAAAAACAAGTCTAGGGCATATAGCCTAGGCTTGTTTTTTTAACGCAATTGCATCTATTTCAATATCAATGCCTCTCAATTGAACGCCTATAGTAGTTCTAGTTGGAAATGGTTCACTAAACATTTCTTTGTACACAGAATTCATTTCATCAAAATATTTAATATCTGATAAGTACACAGTTGTTCTAACAACATCTTCTAATGAACAACCTGCTTCTTTTAAAATTGATTCAATATTTTTAATTACTTGACGAGTTTGATCTTTTATATCTTTTTTTATTTCTCCAGTAACAGGATCTTGTGGACGTTGTCCAGCGGTAAAAACATAATCCTCAGTTATAATACCTTGAGAATAAGGTCCTGCAGGTGATGGTGCATTTTTTGTAGAAATTGCATTAAAATTATCTGACATTGTAAGTCCTCCTTTAAATAAAGATATTATTTCTAACTAGTATAACAGGTGTATATACATATGTCAATACATGTGGCTTTTAAAAAAAGACAGGTAAGTAAAATTCCTGCCTTTCTATAGATAAAAAATTCCAAACAATAAACAAATACAATATATACTTAATAATAAAAATATTATTTTCTCAGTTTTACTATTTGTGTTAATTGTAATAGGGGAAGATACATTTACATTTAAAGGATAGAATAATCTAATTCCTTTTGGATTGAAAAAATCTGCTATTAGGTGAGATAAATATCCTATAGTAAAACCAAAATATACAGATGAAAGTCCATAGTCTAATGTACATATTCGAGCTATTGATGCAAATGCTAAAAATCCTATTATACTATGGGTAAAACCTCTATGGTTTGATATCCCAATAAAGAGAGATACTATTCCCAAAAGTAAAAAAGGCTTCATTTCTTTTGAAAAATATAAATACATAAATATGCCACCTAAAGATAAATAAAACAATGCCCTATAAAGATTGTTTTTAATTAATAATAATTTTTGATTTAACTTACCCTTAGGATGATCTAAATCAGGGACTAGAGAGCCAATTGCTGAAGATATTACTAAAACTAGTTGACTTTCTACTGGTTGCTTTAATGATATAGTTAATGCTGTTGCTATGCCTATTGCTACATGTGTTTTTCCTGTCATAAATGCTCCTCTCTAAATGTCTTTAAAACTTATATGTGAAATTTTATGGACTTTTATATTATAACTATTTTCGAACATATATTCAAGCTTGTTGCGAAACAAGATAGATGAAATGGTAGACTATTTTTTGGTAAATATTGTTCAATGACTTTATCTGAATATTTGTTTATAATGATATTATGTAAACCATTTAAATTATAAATGAAAGGAGTAATACAATGGACAATGGCAAAAATACTAATGTTGAATTTAAACCTTATATTTCAGCAGATAAAGTAATGCCAGAATTTACTTCCACAGCAATTATCATAGGTATTAT
>CAZMBD010000075.1:0-10822 GCA_964564325.1 uncultured Clostridiaceae bacterium | reverse complement strand
AATTTTACTAGTTAAAGTAGCATACTTAATATCTCCTCTATCTCTTGGTCTTTCAATATCAATATTTACTATTTCCTTTATCTCACCTGGATTACTAGACATAATAATTATTTTATCCGATAAATATACAGCTTCATCAACACTATGTGTCACAAAAAGAACAGTCTTCTTGTTTTGTTCCCATATTCTCAATAATTCCTTTTGTAAAATTATACGAGTATGAGCATCAAGAGCCCCAAATGGCTCGTCCATTAATAAAACTTGTGGATCATTTGCTAATGCTCTAGCTATAGCAACCCTCTGTTGCATTCCTCCTGAAAGCTCATATGGATATGCATTTGCAAACTTTTCCATATTAATAAGATTTAAATATTTGGAAGCTACTTCTAACCTTGTCTTTTTATCTTTTCTCTTAAATTCTAAACCTAGGGATATATTATCGATTACTGTACGCCATGGAAGAAGAGAATAGTTTTGAAATACCATCCCAATCTCACTTGTAGGCTCCAATAATTCTTTACCTTTATAATTTATCTTCCCCTCTGTTGAATCTTCAAGTCCTGCTATTATACGAAGTAAAGTAGACTTACCACATCCTGATGGCCCAACAATACAAATAAAATCATTTTCTTCTACATCTAAATTTATATTTTTCAATGCATCCACAGTAATATTTTCTTTAGAATTAAATCTCTTACTAAGATTCTGTATGCTTATTATATTATTCATCTTCTACTCACCCATGCAAAATGCTTTCTTTCTACTAAAATAAATATATAATCTAACAAAGCTCCCACTAATCCAATACATATAATCCCTGTTATAACTAAATCTGTCCTAGCTAATTCATAAGCATGGGTTATCATATATCCAACCCCTGACAAACTTCCTGGCAACATCTCTGCAGCTACTAAACAACCCCACGCACTGCCTAGTCCACCTCTTAAACCATTTATAATATTTGGACCTGCTCCAGGTAAAAGTATCTTAAAAAAAATATCCCTATTGCTAGCTCCTAAAACTTTTGCAGATTCGATTAACGTCTTAGGTACATTTTTTACACCAAAAGCTGCACCTGATACTACAGGAAAAAATGTACCTATTCCTATAATGAATATCATAGCAAATTTAAAATTATTAAAAAATACTTGTTTAGGACCATATGGGATTTTAAAAAGTGTAGCAAGACTTGCAACTCCAAACCAAGCCAATATCAATGGAACCCAGCCTAATGCAGGTACTGGCCTAAATATATTTATAAAAGTACTAAACAGCAAACTTATATTTTCTTTATATCCCATTAATATTCCTAGTGGCAAAGCAATAATAACACCAATAACATATCCTAATAAAACCCTCACAAGACTTACTAATATATTTTTAGGAATTGAGCCTAATCCTATAAAATCATTAGTAGCATGTCTAAAATTATCTAAAACTTGACTAATATGAGGCAATATAATAGGATTATCTATTTTATTTGCAGCAATAGTCCATACACATAAAAATAATATAGGCACTATTATACTAATAAATATTCTCTTTAATTTTTCACTCATAGAATTAACTATTTGCCTATTCGCTCTATTTTTTTGTATATTCTCAACGTTTTCTATACCTTCATTCATAAACTTCACTCCCTATAAAAAATTCCCACTCAGTGGAAAATTTTTTATTTACTATTTTATTTCTTTATTTCTTCAACATATGAAAAATCAAAGGCTTGTTTAACTACTTCATCAAAAGGTTTACCCTTTAATCTGCCATTAAACTTATTAGTTTTATTTAATACATCTACATAAATTTTAATTCCCTCTAACCATTCATCAGTAGGTTCAGTAGTATAATTTATAGTAGTATTGCTAACAATTTCTTTTTCTACCCCAATATATTTTGATATTATTTCTGATGCATCGTCTTTATTTTCCATACAATATTTACAAGATTCATCTATTAAACGAACCAATGCTTTAAATACCTCTGGATATTTATTTAATACCTCTTCTCTAGCTGAAAATACACAACAAGGGAAATTGTCCCACTTTCCTTTAGGAGGAAAATCTTCTAATCTAAGTGCTAATTTTCCTAAACCTTTATATTCTGCGGTCTCTGGAAATACAGATGGTCCTACCCAAGCGTCAACTTGTTTACTTGCCAATGATGGAATTAAATTATTAGTTCCTTTTAAATCTACCAAAAGAACATCCGCTTCAAAATCATTAGGATCTTCAGTTACCTTTAATCCTTCTTCTTTAAGAACTGATTCTAAAACTAATCTAGGTGCACTCACTGGTGAATGATAACCAAATTTTACAGGTTCTTCTGAACTCAATATATATTCTTTTATATCTTCCCAACTATTGAAATCTTTATCTGGTGAAAAAACTAATCCCATTCCACGTGTATGAACTGGACATAAAATCTTTATATCAGTCCCAGCATCTATTGCAGTAAGCATCCCAGTATTTGAACATATAGCTGAATCTAAATGTCCTTGCCCCATAAGTGTAGCTACTTCTGAAGCTCCTTTATTTGGCATATAACTTAAAATAGCTAACTTTTTCCCATCCTCTATAAGTTCAAATTTGTCTTCAGATAATGGATTTAAATAGATACCTTTGTCTTTAAATTCATCTACTCTATTTCTTGGTGCCTCAAGCATTACAACATGTAAAGCAGTACCCCAAGATATACTTATTTCTGGAATTTCTTCGTTTTCTATATTTTCTGCACCTTGTTGGTCTTCTTTTTTTACATCATTTTCAGGATTTTGTTTAGCATCATTGCCACACCCACATACTATCGACCCAATTAAAATAGTACATAAAAATAAGCAAATAAATTTTTTCATACTTCTACTCATAAATGTTATCCTCCTTATGTATTTATTTTAAAATTTAAAATTGCTGCACAATTAAACTTCATATTAATTTATCATATTAATATAAAATATATGATATGCATTATTTTATAACCATAATAAGTATAACTTCCATTATTTATAATGTAAAATAGAATTTAATAATGGGGTACTAACTTTTTATTAACTTATTCTATAAATGAATTTCTGTTTTTAATACTTCTTATGTAGATGGTTTTTCCCAATCGGGTAGGAAGTAGATAATTATTTTATCTACTGACCTCCCACACCCAATGTCATCAACTTAAGAAAAAACAAAAAAAGAAACCCTGAACTAAAATAGTTCAAGACTTCTCTATTTATTTGAAGTTTTAATTTGCCTTCTATATATTTACTGGCTCTTTCATATTGTCTTTCAGCTGCTCTTTTACTTTTTTGTAAATATAAAAGGTCATCTGCGTATCTTACATATAAATAGCCCCATTCATCGAGCCAGTCTCTCCACCTCTCTTGATAAAAATCCTTAAAAAACCTCCCTAACATCTTAGAAAAAATCCCACAATGTTTTATAGATTTATAATATATTAACTTCTTTTCCTACTAATCAGTTCTTCTTTTATATCATCAATAAACACATCTTCATTTACCATAAGAACTAAAACATGATATACTAAGTCACTTATTTCATAAATTAATTCTTCTTTATTTCTATTTTTAGCTCCTATTATTACCTCTGAGGATTCTTCGCCTACCTTTTTAAGTATCTTATCTAAACCTTCCCTAAATAAATAATTGGTGTAAGAACCTTCTTGAGGCTTTTCTTTTCTATCTTTTAATAAAAAATAAAGTTCTTCAATAATATCTCTTTGTTGATTCTCTGTTTTCAATACCTCATTGAAAAAACAAGAATAATTGCCAGTATGACAAGCCACACCCAGCTGCTCTACTTCTATTAAAAGACTGTCTTTATCACAATCATAGTAAAAACCTTTAAGTTTTTGAATATTACCTGAAGTCTCCCCTTTTTTCCATAGCTTTTCTCTACTCCTACTATAATAATGTACGAGACCTTCTTCGAAAGTTTTCTTAATAGATTCTTTATTCATATATGCAAGCATTAATACTTTTTTAGTCTTTATATCTTGAACTACTGCAGGAACTAATCCCTTATCGTCAAATTTTATTTCATCAATTACTTTTATAATATCCACAATACCCCTCCTATAATCTTACATAAATTCCTTTGTTTTTTAAAAATTCTTTCAAATCATTAATTTTAATCTCGCCATAATGAAATACAGATGCTGCTAAAACCCCATCGACTTTTGCTAATCTAATTGCATCATAAAAATCCTCAAATTTTCCAGCCCCCCCTGATGCAATAACAGGTACATTTACAGAATCTTTTACCTTTTTCAAAAGCTTAATATCATATCCTTTTTTTATCCCATCTCCATCAATACTATTTACAACTACTTCTCCTGCTCCTAAATCAACCACTTTTGTAACCCATTCAATTGCATCTAGGCCTGTATCTTCTTTGCCACCTTTACAATATATATTCCAAGAATCTTCCTTGTTTTTCTTAACATCAATGGCTACAACTAAAGATTGGCTACCAAATCTTAAAGCTATTTCTCTTATGAAATCTGGGTTTTTAATAGCTGCAGAATTTATAGATACTTTATTCGCTCCAATTTTTATACACCTTTCAACATCCTCGAGAGAAGATATTCCTCCTCCTATACAAAAAGGTATATTTATTTTTGAAATTGCCTTCATAATAGGTTTAAGATATGTTTTTCTACCTTCAATAGAAGCATTTATATCATAAAATACAAGCTCATCTGCCCCTGTTTCATAATAATACTGAGCTAAAATTTCTGGGCTATTTACATCAGTAATATCTTTGAATTTTTTTCCCTTTACTACCCTACCATTTATCATATCAAGGCACGGAATTATTCTTATTCCAGACATTTTTTTACCTCCTCAAACACTAGTAAATTATCATAAAATGCCTTTCCTATTATTGCACCATATAAATCCATATCTTTAAGTCTTATAATATCTTCTATAAAAGAAATTCCTCCAGAGGCAATAATCTGAAGCCCAGTTTTTGTCTTCAATTCCTCATATATCTTATGATTTGGACCTTTTAACATACCATCCTTTGATATATCCGTATATACTACGGTTTTTATACCACGTTTCTCTAACTCTTTGCAAAAATCCAGAGAATCTATTTCACTTATGAATTCCCAACCTCTAGTTGCAACTTTGCCACCTTTAGCATCTATAGATACTACAATTTTGTTATTTCCATAAGTAGATACTAGCCTCTCTAAAAGTTCCATATTTTCAACTGCAACTGTTCCTAATATTACTCTACTTGCCCCCAAATCTAGAAGTTCCTTTACTTTAGCCTCACTTCTTATTCCTCCACCTATTTGTATTGGAATATTGATATTTTTAATGATTTTTCCTATTGACTTTTTGTTTACAAAAGCCTCGCTTCTAGCACCATCTAAATCTACTAAATGTAAATACTCTGCTCCTTTATTCTGCCATCTTAAGGCCATTTCAAGAGAATCTGAAGAATACACCTTCACTTTATTAAAATCACCTTGTGAAAGCCTTACACATTTATTATCCTTAATATCAATTGCAGGTAGAATTATCACATTATCATCTCCTTCTATTTATAAAACTCCTTTGGAAGACGGTATGTCTTTCGCCACTATACTTGCAGCTTCTTTTAAAGCTTTTGAAAAAGCTTTGAATACTGTCTCAATCTTGTGATGGTCGTTTTCACCATATAATAAATTTATATGAAGTGTAATACCTGCATTATGGGAAAAGGCTCTAAAAAACTCTTTGAAATTTTGAGTACTCATACTACCTAATTTTTCAGTTTCAAATTCAACATTAAATACAAAATAGGAACGTCCGCTTATGTCTATAGAAACAAGACATAAAGCCTCATCCATAGGGATATAGGAACTTGCATATCGCTTAATTCCTTTTTTATCTCCTAGTGCATCACAAAAAGCCTGTCCAAGAGCTATACCTATATCTTCCACAGAATGGTGATCATCTACATACAGATCTCCTTTACAAATTACCTTCAAATCAAAAGGCCCATGAAAAGCCATTAGTTGAAGCATGTGATCAAAAAAACCTATACCTGTATCAATATGACTTTGACCTGTTCCATCTATATTTATTTCTATTAAAATATCTGTTTCATTGGTTTTCCTTTCTATTTTAGCTGTTCTCATTTTTTATTATCTCCTTTAAAGATTTTATAAACTCAAGATTTTCCCATCTGTTTCCTACGGTAACCCTGTAGTAGCCATCCAAATCTCCTGAGAAACCTCTTATTAAAATCCCATCTTGTTCTAATTTTTTATCTAATTTATCAATATCTGATTTGAAAAATATAAAATTTGTATTAGATGGATAAGGCTCCACAGGTAATAGCATTAATGTTTCATATAAATGTTTTCTTTCTTCTTTTACTTCTTCTACATATTCAAAAATCTTTTCTTTATTCTGTAAAGCTTTTACACCTATATATTGACTTATAGAATTCAAATTATAAGGTGCTCTTACTTTATTTATAGTATCTATAATGTGCCTGTTAGATACCATATATCCTAGTCTTATTGCCGCAAGACCCAAAGCCTTAGATAAAGTTCTAAGTACTATTAAATTTTTATACTGTGTAATATCTTTCACCATTGAACCCTCTGCAAATTCTATATATGCTTCATCCACAACTACTATACATTCTACATTGTCTAGCAATTTTTTAATCTCATTTTTATTTATCAAATATCCTGTTGGATTATTTGGATTACACAAGAGTATGACCTTAGGTTTTATTTCTTTTGCTTTTTTAATTAAAACATCTATATCTGTAGAAAAATCCTCATTGCTATTTACACCTACAAATTTCCCTGAATAAATCTTACTAAATACAGAATACATACTAAAAGTAGGAATAAAGCTTAAAATAATATCATCTTTATCTATAAAAGTTTTCATCACAAGTTCTATCATTTCACTAGAACCATTTCCAGTAACTATATTATCTGGATTTATATTTAAGTATTTTCCTATTTCAGTTCTCAATAAAAAAGATTCTGCATCTGGATACAAATTTATATCCATTTCTTTTATAAAGCTTATGATTTCATTAGATATATCTTGAAAAAAAATATTTTTTCCTTCATTTGCATCTAATTTTATCCTATAAGGTTTTTTATTTATTTTATATCCTTCTAAATTCCTAATATTATCTTTAATTATTTCCATATATTACAACTCCTCAAATCTTATTTTTACAGAATTAGCATGACCTGTTAAACCTTCCTCTTTTGCAATCCTAATAATAGAGTCCTTTGATTTCATTAAAGCTTCTTTGCTATAATATATTAATGATGTTTTTTTTATAAAATCATCTACAGATAAAGGAGAAGAAAATCTAGAAGTAGAACTTGTAGGTAAAGTGTGATTTGGTCCTGCAAAATAATCTCCTACTGGCTCTGGTGAATATTCTCCTAAAAAAATAGCTCCTGCATTTTTAATACTACTATATATGCCAAAAGGATCTTTGGTCAATATTTCCAAATGTTCGGGTGCTACTTCATTGACTATTTCTATAGATTCCTTTAATGAATCTGTTAATATGATTATGCCAAAATTCTCTAAAGACTGCTTTATAATCTCCTTTCTTTCAAGAAATTGGATTTGCAATTCTAGTTCTGATAATACTTTAGCTATAAGAGGTTCGCAATCTGTTACCAATATTGATGCAGCCATCTTATCGTGCTCTGCTTGAGATATTAAATCAGCTGCAATGTATTTAGGATTTGCTGACTTATCTGCAATTATCATAATTTCACTAGGACCAGCTAACATATCTATACCAACATATCCTGAAACTAGCTTTTTTGCCACAGTTACATATATATTTCCTGGACCTGTTATTTTATCTACCTTTGGAATACTTTCTGTGCCAAAAGCTAAAGCAATTATCCCTTGAGCCCCACCTATTTTATATATTTTGTTTACCCCAGCAATAGAAGCTGCTACAAGAACTGAATCCTTTATCTTACCTTGTTTATTAGGAGGTGTTATCATTATTATTTCATTTACTCCTGCTATCTTTGCAGGTAAAGCATTCATTAAAACTGTAGAAGGATATGCTGCACTTCCTCCTGGTATATATATACCAACTTTTTTTAAAGGCCTTATGAGTTGACCTAATAAAATGTTTTCATCTTCGTTAATTAAATAAGACTCTCTTATTTGTTGTTTGTGATATTTTTCAATATTTTTTGCTGCTTTTGTTAAATCTTCTTTTAATTTTGTGTCTATGTTTTTCAAAGCAGCTTCTATTTCTTCTTTAGATACTAAAAAATCTTCCAATAAAACTCCATCGAATTTTTTGGTATAATACCTTAAGGCCTTATCCTTTTCTGTTCTTACATTAAATAGAATGTCTTTTACAATTTTGTTAGTTTCATCACTTTCTATTTTATTTCTGCTTAAAAGTTTTTTTAGAGTTTCCTTGCCATTTATACCCTTTATGATTTCCATACTAATTTTCTCCCCCCTTTAAAAGTTGAATTAAATTGGCTATTCTATCATATTTAAATCTATAACTTATCCTATTACATACAAGTCTAGTACTTATATCAAACATTTCCTCTATAACCTGAAGATTGTTGGCTTTAAGTGTATTCCCTGTTTGAACCAAATCTACTATTACATCCGAAAGTCCTACTAATGGTGCTAATTCTACAGAACCACTAAGCTTTATTAATTTGATTTTTTGGCTTTTTTCATCGAAATATTTTTTAGCTATATTTGGGTATTTTGTAGCAACCTTAAGCAATTGGTCTTTACAATAAATATGTTGTTCTTTTATTCCTGCTATAGCAAATTTACATTTGCCTAAACCTAAATCAAAAATTTCATATACATCAGCTTCATTTTCTAAAATAGTGTCTTTGCCCACTATTCCAAGATCTGCAACTCCATTTTCTACATATGTTAATACATCTGAAGATTTTACATATATATAACTGATTTTATTTTCTTCATCTTTAAAAATAAGCTTTCTAGAATTAAGGTTTATTGAATCTCCAATTCCTACTTCTTTAAATAGATTGCAAGCTTCTTTCCCAATCCTACCTTTTGAAATAGCTATATTTAGAAAGTCCATTTTATTCACTATCCTTTCCACAATATATTTTGGTTAACTCATCTAAGTCTAATGAAAAACCTATAGCTGGAACTTTTGATCCAAACTCTTCTGTAAAAGAATCATATCTTCCTCCACAAATAATATCTTTATATAAATTAGGATAATATCCTTTGAAGATTACACCATCATAATAATTCAACTCCATAATCATAGATAAATCAAAATGAACATATTTGGCGTATCCTTCCTTTTCAATAAAGTCCCCTAAAATTTTTAACTCCTGTAAAGCTTCCTCCATAATTTGATTCATATAATAATTTCCAGCTTTATCTATAATTTTTGAAACATCTCCTTGAAGATCAAATATATTTAATAAACAATCACATATTTCTTTTTGTATATTTACTTTTTTTAAATAATCTAGCAATTCAAATCTGTTTTTATAATATATAAAGTCTTTTAATATTTCTTTTTGAGATTCTTTTATATCTATCGCTTCAAAAAGTCCAAGAATATATTTACTATTTGATATCTCAAGAATAAAATTATCATTAAATTTGTTTAAAATATCTAAGGCCATACCTATTACTTCTTTGTCTGTTTCTAAAGCAACACCTCCTAAATATTCTATACCTAACTGTCTTATTTCTCTAATATTTGAATTTGGATCATTTCTAAATACTGTTGAATTATAAAATAATTTAATAGTTTCATCCTCTTCCCATCTAGGAATAAAACTTTTGATAATACTAATTGTATTATCAGGTCTAAGCAGTAATACATCAGAACTTCCATTTAATAATTTCACTATAGTATCTTTTTTTATATTTTTATTGTTTTTATAAAGAAATCTGAACTTATCTAAGTACTCAACAACAGGTAATTCAATATAAGAATAACCTTTTCCCAAAAACATATCTTCAATCTCTCTTTGTAATTCATATCTTTTACCACAATATTGGATTTCATCTCCATTCTTTAAATACTCCATTTTTACCTCCTACCTTTCTAATAATATTAATAAAAAAAAGAAAAGCCATATAGGTATACCTATATGGCTTTTCCACTTATTTCACCATCATAGGCACAATCCCTAAAATTAAAACAACACAATTAGGGATTGCACCTACGAACTATAAATTAGCTCAAACTGCAAACCCTTTAACTATGATGATGAAATTGTATATTTAGTTTTACAACATTCAGAATAGTCATTTTCTTCTCTCCTAGCATTAATATATTATCATGATAATGTATTAATTGAGTTATATTTTTAATTATACTATACTAAATTATTTTTGCAATGATAATTTAGCATTTTTGTTATTATCTTTAATGAAGTTATGAAAAAATTAGGCATTACAAATATGTATGCTAATTCTCCCCGAGCTAAGAGACAAATAGAAATACTGTGGGGTACTTTACAAAAAATCAGGTAGGAGGTAAAAATAAATTATTTTAATAAATATAAATAGGATTACCAAAACTTGAAAAACAACAAGCCTGCAAGGATAGTTTTTTTGCATAACTTGTTGTTTGTATTTTATTTAACGAAAATACCCTAATTATATTTTTTAAATCTTACATCATATTAAATAGAAGTATTTGCAAGTAAAAATCTTGTTCTATTATTATTTTCTTTTTACCAGATATATTTTCAATGTATAATTTATTTTTAATAATATCGTATCAGCACCAACGATTAAACTTTTTTATATTACTTGTTATCTGCATTATTTAATCTA
>CAZMBD010000074.1:0-11112 GCA_964564325.1 uncultured Clostridiaceae bacterium | reverse complement strand
AATTTTTTAATATTATCATATATAATTCTACCTTCTTCTACTGCTGCTACTATGGAGGCAAAATTATCATCTGTAAGTATGACCTCAGCGGTATTTTTTGCTACATCTGTACCTGTAATGCCCATGGCTACGCCAATATCTGCTCTTTTTAAGGCTAAAGCATCATTAACTCCATCTCCAGTCATGGCTACAATTTCTCCATTGGCTTTAAGTCCATTAATTATTTTAACCTTATGTTCAGGTGATACTCTAGCATAGACTTTTTTCTTTTTAACTAATTCTTTTAATTCTTCATCAGATAAATTGTTGAGCTCACTTCCCATTATGGCTTCATCTTCGTTTTCTGCAATTCCTAGTTCTTTGGCTATGGCAAAGGCTGTTTCCTTATAGTCTCCAGTGATCATATAAGTGTTGATTCCAGCTTTTTTACATAGTTTAATGGCTTCTTTGGCTTCTTCTCTTGGTGGGTCTATCATTCCCACTAGACCTACGAATACCATATTGTCTTCAATTACATTTTGCTGAATTTCATTTGGTATTTCATCATATTCTTTATAGGCAAAGGCTAGTACTCTTAGAGCGGATTTTGAAAAATTACTGTTTTGATTGAGTATGTTTTGCCTCATTTTTTCATCTAGATCTTGAACTTCTCCATCTATTAAAATATATTTACAATTGCCGAGAACAATGTCTGGTGCTCCCTTAGTAAAGGATACAAATTTCCCAGGTAAAAAGTTTTTATGGAAAGTAGTCATCATTTTTCTATCGGAATCAAAGGGAATTTCGTAGGTTCGCGGGAAATTTTCATTGGCATTTTTCCTAGAAATATCTCCTTTTCCAGCTAAGGTGATTAATGCGCCTTCTGTAGGATCTCCTACAATTCTATATCCTTCGGAAGTTTTGTCTAATATTGCATCATTACATAATATAGACATATAAAGTAATCTATTTAGATTAATAGATTCTTTAACTTTTATTGGTCTATTTCCTATTTTAAATTCACCCTTAGGTTCATAGCCAGTGCCTGTAATATCGAATACTTTATTATCAGTATAGGCTTTAACTACGGTCATTTCGTTTTGGGTTAAGGTACCTGTTTTATCAGTACATATACTAGTAGTACAACCTAAAGTTTCTACTGCAAGTAGTTTTTTTATTATGGCGTTTCGCTTAACCATATTATTCATGCCCAATGCTAATACTATGGTTACTATGGCAGGTAAGCCTTCTGGAATAGCTGCTACAGCTAAGGATATGGCAATCATAAACATTTCTAGTATATCTCTACCTTGAAGTATGCCAATTCCAAAGACTAAAGCACAAACTATTATACATGAAATTCCTAAGTATTTACCTAATTGATCTAATTTTCTTTGTAATGGAGTTGTTTCTTCTTCATAACTTTGAATCATAGTTGCAATTTTACCTATTTCTGTACTATGACCTGTTTCTACTACTATTCCCTTACCTCTTCCATAATTGACTATGGTGCTCATATAGGCCATATTTTTTCTATCTCCTAGGGAAATTTCTTTATCCCAGGTGATTTGCGCATCTTTTTCAACTGGTAAGGATTCGCCTGTTAATGAGGATTCGTCAATTTTTAAATTAGAGGACTCTATTAGTCGTAAATCAGCTGGGATTATATCTCCTGCGTCTAGAAGTACTATGTCTCCAGGAACTAATGAATTGGCAGGAACCATAGTTCCCGTACTATTTCTTATTACTTTAGCATTAGGTGAAGTCATTTTTTTCAATGCATCTAAGGCTTTTTCTGCTCTACCTTCTTGATATAGACCTAATAATGCATTTACAATTACTATAGCTAAAATTACAATAGCATCTACTTTTTCACCTACGATAAAGGATATAATGCTTGCAAAAATTAATATAATTACTAAAAAATCCTTAAATTGAGCTAGAATTTTAGATAATAGACTTCTTTTCCCTTCTTCTTTTAATTCATTAGGGCCATATTTCTCTAAACGATTTTTAGTTTCTAAATGGGAAAGACCATTTTTTTCATTTGTATTTAATTTATCTTTTATTTCTTCTATAGTTATTTTATACCATTCCACAGTATCTCCTTCCTTTCTTAATAATTAGTATGGCGCTAAATATGCAAAAAATCCTTTATTTAAAGATATAATATTTTAGAATCTATTGCAATAAGATATAATAATAGTTTGACAATATTGATTTAATATTAGATAATTTATTCATAGGGTATGAGGGGTATGTAAATAGGAAATTTAATGGAGTGATATATATGAATGAAAAAATATTAGTAGTAGATGATGAGAAGGCTATAGCGGATATTGTACAATTTAATTTGGAAAAGGAAGGTTATGAAGTACATTTGGCCTATGATGGAGAAGAAGCTATTAAAATGACTTATGAAGTATTGCCAGACTTGATATTATTGGATATTATGATGCCTAAAAAAGATGGGTTTCAAGTATTAAAAGAGATTAGAAAAGATTTTAGTACTCCAGTTTTAATGTTAACTGCTAAAGAAGAAGAAGTGGACAAGATTTTAGGATTGGAATTAGGGGCAGATGATTATATAACTAAACCTTTTAGTATGAGGGAATTAATGGCAAGGGTAAGGGCCAATTTACGAAGAGTAGAGTATGAAAATGGCCAATCTAATAATGAGAACATATTAGTAGCAGGAGACTTACTTATAGATTTAAATAAATATGAAGTTAAAAAAAGGGGACAAGTTATTGAATTAACCCTTAGAGAATTTGAATTATTAGAGTTTTTAGCATCTAGTCCAGAACAGGTATTTACTAGAGAACAGTTATTAGAAGAAGTATGGGGATATGAATATTATGGAGATATACGAACTGTAGATGTTACTGTTAGAAGACTTAGGGAAAAGGTTGAGGACAAAGATGGAGATTATAAATATATAATGACTAAAAGGGGAGTCGGATATTATTTCAGGAGGAGCTAATTTATGTTTAATAGCATAAGATGGAAATTTATTATAGTATATTTTCTCTTAGTTTTTATAGCCATGGTAATAGTAGGAGTTTTTATAGTTCAGAAATTTGAGGCGCAGCAATTGGATAATAGAACAAATACCATGGTAAAACAGATAGAAACCATAATAAGTAGTTCTAGCTATTTAAATAATGATAATTGGAATGAGGTTAGAGAAGAAATTCAAAATACTTTAAATGAATGGAGATTTGATAGTGCTGATACACTTTATATTATATATGATGATGATATTCGAAAAATAATAGCTACATCTTCTAAAAATCTAGATAGAGTAGTTGGGCAAAATGCTCTAAGATATAAATATTTGGATCCTAGCCTCATTTTAAAAGCCTATGAAGGGGAAAGGGCTGAAGGTATTAGAAAAGATATAAATGAAGACACTGTTTTTAAACATTTAGCCTATCCAATGTTAGATGAAGTTGGGCAAGTAAAAGGTGTTTTTTATATGACATCAGATCTTCAAGATATCTAT
Organism: uncultured Clostridiaceae bacterium; assembly: GCA_964564325.1. GTDB lineage: Bacteria > Bacillota > Clostridia > Tissierellales > Tepidimicrobiaceae > JAAZMA01. The sequence goes on along the minus strand of CAZMBD010000074.1, from coordinate 7,628 downwards.
AAGACTTTAGATGAATCCAAGAAAATACTTACAAGTGCCACTATATTAGCTTTACTTATTACTATAGTATTAGGTTTTTTAATAGCCTCAAGTATCACAGAACCTATTCGAGATGTAACTAAGAAGGCAGAAAAAATGGCGAAGGGAGATTTTGAGCAGTTTGTAGAAGTAAAATCTGATGATGAAATAGGGCAGTTGGCTAGTATGTTTAATTATCTTACCTTAAAGCTAAAAGATACTATACAAGAAATGGATTTGGAAAGATCTAAACTAGATACTATATTTAATTATATGGCTGATGGAGTTATAGCCATAGATACAAATGGGCATATTATTCATGCTAATCCAATAGCAATAGATATCTTAGATTTAGAAGATGCTATAAAAGATGAAAGTATACATAGGAAGATATTTTCACCTAAGGATATTAATTTGAATAAAATTAACTATGAGGATATAAGTAGTTTAGAGGGAGACGAAATAGTAGAAATAAAGTCTATGGTATATAGGGCAAGATATGCACCTTTTAGAAATGAAATGAATAATATTGGTGGAGTTATAATAGTGTTCCAAGATATAACAGAGCAGCATAAACTAGATAATATGAGGAAAGAATTTGTGGCAAATGTGTCTCACGAATTAAAAACTCCAATTACTACAATTAAATCTTATACAGAAACCTTGATGGACTATGATGATATAAATGAAGATTTAATGTGTAAATTTCTTTCAGTAATAGATAATGAATGCGATAGAATGGCTAGGATAGTTAGCAATCTTCTTCAGCTTTCTAATATGGACTACAATAAAACTGTGTGGCATAAAGTAGAATATCCTGTAGAGAAATTAATTAAGGATTCTTGTATGAAATTAGAGTTGGCATTTAAAGAAAAAAATCAAAAATTAAATGTGGAAATAGCAGAGGATATTCCAGATATTGTTATAGATAAAGATGGTATAGAACAGGTTATACTAAATATAATATCTAATGCAATAAAATATACTCCTGAGAATGGTACTATAGACATTTATGCTAAAGAAGAAAATCGACAGGTAATAATTACTATTAAAGACAATGGTTTAGGAATTCCAGATGAAGATAGAGATAGGATATTTGAAAGATTTTATAGAGTAGATAAGGGTCGCAGTAGGGAATTAGGAGGAACTGGACTAGGATTATCTATTGCAAAGCAAATAACAGAATCTCATGGTGGGGATATATTCCTTAAATCAAAATATGGAGTAGGTACAGAAGTAGATATAATACTACCTATAATGGACTATGTAACTCAATCTTAATTAGCTTGTAATACTTTTGTAATATATATATATTATAATTATAATGGAAATATTATATAGAAAAGGAGGTTTGAGAATATGAGGAGAAGGACTATTATTAGTTTGTTTGTTCTGATAATGGTTTTAACTATACCTAATATGGGATATGCAGCTAGTGCCAGGAAAAATACAAATAACGGATACCAAGTAAATATTCCAAGTGATCCAGCGACATCGACAAAGGAGAAAGTTACATTAGTATCTGGTAGTGCACCAAATGGTACAGAGATTGTAATTGAGGTTTATGGTACCACAGATTTAACTGGCAAGAAATTCAATTTAAATAAATTGCCTAAGGACACTGACTATATTCTCATCTCCAGCGAAACAATTAAATCAGGCAGACTTGGTTTTGCTAAAGAAGTGGAACTGGTAAATGGGATTAATAAAGTTGTTGTAATATTTAAGGTAAATGGAGTACCTCAAGAGCAAAGGATTATCTATGTTTACGATAAAGCTTTAGCTGAGGAGGCTGTTAAAACTTTAAACCTATTAACTAAATAATATACCATAGATTTAAGGAGATGATCTAAATGGCTAAGGAAAGGTTCAAAACTTTGCTGCTCTTATCTATGGTATGTATTAGTATTTTTTTCACAAGGCATTTATGGGTCAAGATGCCTTGTGAATTAGTTCCATTTTTTAAGGAAGAAGAGGCAGTTGAGGCAAATTATTTACTAGGAGATATGATTAAGCCTCATAGGTATTTGTTAAATTTTAGTGATGAAGCACATACAATTTATTATAATGATAATAACAATAATCTATGGACAAGTACTCGTCCTATATTAAAAGATATATTATCCTCTAGTGGTGTAAAACTAAGCACCATATCTAATGAGGATTTTTTGACGTATAATGAAAAGAGATCCATAGTTTTTTATTTTCCTGAGGAATTTAATACTTATATAATATCTAAATCTTTAAATATAACTAAGCCAAATAATATAGCTAAAGAAATATCAGAAATTGATAGTATATATTTTTATTTAGGTAGGGGCGAACCATTTTTTATATTTTCTCAAGGGGATAAACATTTAAAGTTATACAATATAGATGTAGATTTGGAAGGACTTAGGGAGCAAGTAAGGAAAATAGAAGATAGAAAGGATTTTACTTATTATTATCCTATGAGAGATACTCTTGATGCAGATAATAATTTATTTATATCTTATGAAATGACGAAAAGTATGCCAAAAATTTATGTGGAAAATGAATTTAATATTAATGATATAGATGAAATAAGAGAAATGGCGGAAAGATTTTTTAATAAGGATATAGATTATATAGGGGAAATTATAGAAGATAGTGGTTCTATTATATATTTATATAATCAACAGGTTTTAAAGGTAAATCCAAATGGACAAATAGAGTATTTTAATCCATTGGAAGAGTCTGTTGTTGAAAGAAATTTATATACTAGTCTAAATTATGCTGCAAACTTTTTATCTAAAAATGCTGACATACCTCAAGATATGTACTTAGCTAGGATAGAGAAAATTAAATCTGACGGAAATGAAGGATATAGATTGAGTTTTCGTTATAGAATGAGAGAATATCCATTAATATTAAGTTCAGATAGTATTAAGGAATTTATACAAATTGATGTCTTTAATGAACATATAAGAAGTTATAAAAGATTTATCAGAAAAGATATGAATTTAATTGAGGAGAATTTTGATTTTAATGAAAAAACTTTATCCTCTTTTGATATTATAAATATGAATTATAATTTATTAGAATCAGAGTATATTAAAAAGCATAATTTAAAAATAGATGATATAAATGCAGTGGATTTAAAACAGGATATATTATCTTCTATAGATAATATCAATATAGCTTATATAGATTTATGTACGAAGGGCGTAGAAGAGGAATTAGTTGGGGTATGGATTTTGAATATGGAAGATGAACTATATGCTTTTGATATTTATAGTGGTAATTTAGTACTTAAAAAATAGGGATATAGATTTGGATGGTGAAAAGGGTGGACTGGTCAAAGGCAAAGACTATTTTAATAGTGGCATTTATAATAACAAATATATTATTGGCATATGTGTTAATTGGAGAGAGAAATATAGAAGAGCCAACTATTAAAGAAGATTTTATTCAAGATGTAGTAAAATTATTAGAAGATAAAGATATTTTTTTAAATACGACCATTCCAACAGATATACCTTATTTAAATACCATGATAGTAAAATATGAAAAGATTAACTTGGAGGAATTAAATAGAAGGTTTTTTAGGAGTAGAGGAAGTATATCTTGTAATGAAGAGGGCTTAGGAGAAATTAGGGATGGAGAAAGGAATATTATACTTATTAATAATAAGCTTATAATATATGAGAACAAAGCTGAAAGAGAATTATATAAAGAGCTAAGTAAAAATGATGCTATTGAAATTACACAAGAATTTATGAAAGAGAGACAATTTGATACTTCAGATATGAAATTAACTTTTGTAAAAGAAGAGTATGGAGTATATTATTTAGAATATTCCAAGGTATCTGAAGGGATTTTTGTAGAGAGAGCCTTTACCAATTTTCAAATTGATAAAAGAGGAGTTAAAAGGTTTGAACGACTGTGGTTAAAAGAGGGAGAACTTGGAGATAATGAAATAAATATAAGCACTGCCCCAAAGACGATACTAGGATTATTGGATATGCAAGAAGTCTATGGTAAGACAATTACAGATATATCTTTATGCTATTATTTTGATCCAGAAAAGCATAATTATTTAGAAGATTTTGGGGAAGCCAAACAGGGGAAAGCCGTGCCAGCTTGGCGAATTCAGTTTGATGATGGGCATAAAGTTTTTATAGATGAGTATTAATTAGGGATGGCTTTTACGCCATCTCATTTTTATTTTTTGTAAAGATATTAGTATTTTTTCAAATTTTGTATTATAATAGTATTCTAAAGGAACAGTTTTTAAACTGTTTTTTTAATTAGGAGGAAAACAAAATGACAATAAAAGTTTGTTCTCTATCCAGTGGTAGCAGTGGTAACTGCCAATATATTGGAACGGATAGGACAAGGATATTAGTAGATGCGGGTTTTAGTGGGAAAAAAATAGAAGAATTATTATCTACCATAGGAGTTTTGGCCGATACTATTGATTATATTTTAATAACTCATGAACATATAGATCATATAAGGGGCGCAGGTGTACTGTCTAGAAGATATGATATACCTATATTGGCTAATAGAAATACTTGGATTCATATGAGTAAAACTATCGGAGAAATAAAAGATAAAAACATTAAAATTATAGATTCAAATAAAGATTTACTTTTAGAAGATTTTGGGGTTCACCCTTTTAAAATTTATCACGATGCTATAGAACCAGTGGGATATGTAATTTATCATGAAAATATTAAAGTAAGTATTATGACAGACACTGGTTGGGTAGATAATAATATGAAGGACAAAATTAAAGGTTCAGATCTCTATTTAATGGAGTCTAATCATGATGTAGAGATGCTTAAAACAGGTAGTTACCCTTGGCCTTTAAAAAAAAGAGTAATGAGTAAAGAAGGGCATCTTTCCAATGTGGATGCAGGAGAAACTTTATCAGATGTATTATCAGGTAATGGAGAAATTGTACTACTGGGGCATTTAAGCAAGGAGAACAACACTCCTTCTCTTGCTAAAGAAACTGTTAGGGGATGTTTAGAATGCTATGGATTGGACACCTATGAGGATATAGAATTAGATTTGACTTATAGGGATAGACCTACTAAATTATATACCTTATAGATAGGAGAGATTAATATGTATTATGAAAAACCAAAGAAAAATAGAAACTTTTTATCTTATTTTATAGTAGCATTAATTGCAGCTATTATTGGAGGAGTAATTAGTGCATATTTAGCACCGAATTTTCTTTATGGCAAGTTAATACCTATGCCAGAAATTTATAAAAGCGATACGCCAACTGCTGTGGAACCAGATATAAATATTACTCCAAAAGAAGATATATCTGCAGTTGAGGCAGTGGCAAAGAAATCCATGGGTTCTGTAGTAGGTATTACTATGGTACAAGTTCAAAGAGAAATTTTTTGGGAAAGAGAAGTACCAGGAAGTGGTTCAGGAGTAATTATTAGCCCTAATGGTTATATACTTACTAATTCTCATGTAGTAGGAGATGGAAATGCAAGGGATATTAATGTATTATTTGAAAATGGAGATAAAATGCCAGGTAAAGTATTATGGAATGATGCTTATTTAGATTTAGCCATAGTTAAGGTAAATGCGACAGGTCTTCTTGTTGCAGATTTAGGAGATTCAGATAAATTAGAAGTAGGTGAATTAGCTGTAGCCATAGGAAATCCATTGGGATTGGATTTCCAAAGGACAGTGACTTCTGGAGTTATTTCTGGACTAAATAGGTCTATTAGAGTTAGTGAAAATATTGTAATAGAAGATTTAATACAAACTGATGCCTCTATAAATCCAGGAAATAGTGGTGGACCTTTATTAAATAGTAAAGGTGAGGTTATAGGAATTAATACAGTAAAAATTAGACCTGATGCAGCTGAAGGATTAGGATTTGCAATTCCTATTAATGTGGCAAAACCAATAGTAAATCGAGTGATAGATGAAGGAGATTTTAAAACTGTTTATATGGGCATTATATCAGAGGAAGTAGAAAAATATGAAAGAAAATATGGTGTAGAATTAAATATAGATAATGGGATTATATTATTACATGTAGAGGAAAATAGCCCTGCAGATAAGGCTGGTCTTAGAATGGGGGATGTAATAACTAAAATAGATAATCAAGAAATAAAATCTACAGATCAATTGAAGAAAGTTTTATATAAATATAAAAAAGATGACAAGGCCACGATAACTATAATTCGAAATAATAAAGAAATGTTAATAGATATGGTATTTACAGTAGTAAGATAAACTGAAGGCTTGACAGATTTGTCAAGCCTTTATAAGAATTAGGCTTAATGAATATAATATATATAAATAATCCATGGAAAATGGAGTTGATACTATGTATGTAGTGTGTAATGAGCATTTAGAAGATGCAATTGAAGAGTTTGTAGAAACTTTTGAACAACCACCAGATATATATGAATTGGAGGAGGTTTCTTTTACTGATTGGGCTAGTCCTCATAGTTGTCATTATTGCGAGAGGCCGCCTAAATATTTAGTTTTGTAAATTGGAAGGGGGATATTTTGAAAGTTTATAATTTAGGAAATATACCAATAAAGTCTTGGGCAACAGAATTAGAGGAAGATGCCTTAGAGCAGGCTATTAATCTTTCTAATTTATCCTTTGCTCATTCTCATATAGCATTAATGGCAGATGCTCATGTGGGATTTGGTATGCCTATAGGGGGTGTTTTAGCTTCAAAGGGAGTTATTATACCAAATGCAGTAGGAGTAGATATAGGTTGTGGAATTGTTGCAGCTAAAACAGATATAAAAAATATTAGAAAAAAACAGATTGAAAATATTGTAGATAGGGCACATAGAATTATACCTATGGGTTTTAAGCATCATAAAAATCCTAAATCTTGGGAAGGATTTAATAGAGCACCTAATCTAAAAATAATTAGGGAAGAAATAGATTCAGCTAGATGTCAGTTAGGAACATTAGGTGGGGGGAATCATTTTATGTCTATGGAAAAAGGTAGTGATGGACATATATGGCTAATGGTTCATTCTGGGAGTAGAAATTTTGGTTATAAAATAGCTGAGTACTATAATAATATAGCTAAAAGTTTAAATGAAGAATTAAAATTAGTTCCACCAAAACATGATTTAGATGGACTATATATAGATTTTAAAGAAGGGCAAGAATATTTTAGAGCCATGAACTATGCTTTAGAATTTGCAGCTGAAAATAGAAGGCAACTATTAGAACAATTTTACAATATATTTATAGAAGAAACTGGTTCAGAAAAAATATTAAATAAGGTTTCTATACACCATAATTATGCAGCTATAGAGAAACATTTTGGAGAAGAAGTAATAGTCCATAGAAAAGGTGCTACTAGAGCAGGCTTGGGAGAATTTGGCATCATACCTGGTTCTATGGGTACGCCATCTTATATTGTAGAAGGTTTAGGAAATGATAGGAGTTTTCATTCTTGTTCCCATGGTGCAGGGAGAGTAATGTCTAGAAGACAAGCTAATAAGGCAATAACAAAAGAAATGGCAGAGAAAGCTATGGAGGGAATAGTATATAAGGGATTTAAAAAGGATTTATCAGAAGCACCTATGGCCTATAAAGATATAGAAGAAGTAATGGATAATCAAAAAGATTTAGT
>CAZMBD010000073.1:0-11221 GCA_964564325.1 uncultured Clostridiaceae bacterium | reverse complement strand
GGTAGAGCACTGGCTTCCCAAGCCAGCTGCGAGGGTTCGATTCCCTTCACCCGCTCCAGTATGTAGGCACCTATAGCTCAGTAGGATAGAGCAACGGACTTCTAATCCGTGTGCCGGGGGTTCGAATCCTCCTAGGTGCACCAGTTTATATATGGTGGATGTGGCCTAGTTGGTTAGGGCGCCAGATTGTGGCTCTGGAGGTCGTGGGTTCGAATCCCATCATCCACCCCATTATGACCTAACCCCATTTGCGGGTTTTGCAAATGGATGGTAGGTCAAACGCAATGAGCTCCAAATCTATGCGACCATAGGGAGCAAATAGATTTGTGATGCGAAACTGCGTACTATACTTGGCAAAGTAGCTAAAATAAAAAAATTATGACCCATTAGCTCAGTCGGTAGAGCACTTGACTTTTAATCAAGGAGTCCGGCGTTCGAATCGCCGATGGGTCACCACATGCGGGAGTGGCGGAATTGGCAGACGCGCTAGACTTAGGATCTAGTGTCTTTGACGTGGGGGTTCAAGTCCTCTTTCCCGCACCAAAAACATAATTGGCGAAAAAATTGGCGGAAGCCAATTTTTCTTATTTAAAAGGAGCAAATAAATGAAAATATTCATTACAATCCTATCAATTATACTAGTATTTCTAATATACAATTATATTCAAATAAGCAAGGTCTATATAAACAAACCTATATTAGAAAGCCCTAAACTTTCCAATGAACTTCGAATTACACAAATTTCTGATTATCATAATAATTACAGAATAGATCAAAATAAATTAATAGATGAAATTAAGAAATTCAATCCCCATATTATAGTATTGACAGGAGATATTATAGATAATGAAACAAAAGATATAAACCCTATTATAAAACTAATAGAAAAGCTAATGGGAATTAACAAAAATATATTTTTTGTTAGAGGGAATCATGAAATAGCATCTTTATATGAAGGGGATTTTATATATAGATTAAAGAAATTAGGAATTACTGTTCTAGAGAATACTAATAAAGCAATAAATATAGAAGAGGAAGAGATAAATATTTGTGGACTTAGTTTTTATATTGATAAAGGGGATTATATTAAGGCCATGAAAGGAATAGATAAAAACAAATTCACTATACTTATTTCTCATTCACCAAATAAGCCTATAGCCTTTAGCGAAGGGATAGAAGATTTAATTTTGTCAGGTCATACTCATGGAGGTCAAGTAAGACTTCCTATTATTGGCGCTTTAATAGCACCAGGTCAGCAACTTTTTCCCAAGTATTCTAAGGGTATTTATAAATTGGAAAACACCATATTATATATAGATAGTGGTTTAGGCAATAGTATACTTCCATTGAGATTTTTTAACAGAATACAAATTAGTAATATAAAAATAAAATAATTGACAATTAAATATTCATATTATAGAATAATTATGGTGGAGTATGCACCTGTAGCTCAATTGGATAGAGCACTTGACTTCGGATCAAGGCGTTGGGGGTTCGAGTCCTCTCAGGTGCACCATGGCAAGGGGACGTTTTGTCTGCCAGATTTTATAAGACAAATAACCGTCCCCTGTTTTATTTCAAAGGAGACGACATATGGGAAATATAATACTATATATTATGGTTTTATTCTCTATTATAGGTGGAATAGACAAATTATTAGGTAATAGACAAGGATTAGGAGAAAAATTTGATGAGGCCTTTAGGGGCATGGGCAGTTTAGTGCTTTCCATGGTTGGTATAATAGGTTTAGCGCCAGTTATTTCTGGATTATTGGAACCGGGCCTCCGTTGTTTATCTAAAATAACAGGAGCAGATCCTTCAGTTTTTATATCTAGTATATTAGCGACAGATTTAGGTGGATATGCTAGTAGTGTGGAATTGGCACAAAGTCAGGAAATAGCTGAATTTACTGGTTTAATTCTTGCGTCTACTATGGGTGCCACCATATCTTTTACAATACCTATAGCCGTAAATTTAATATCTAAAGAGGATTTTTCGTATTTTGCTAAAGGTATACTTATAGGTATAGTTACAGTTCCTTTTGGTATGCTAGTTGGTGGAATAGCAATGGGCATACCTTTAAATGTGATATGGATAAACATAATACCAGTAATAATTTTGTCTATAATAATTGCATTTGGATTATTCAAACATCAAAATGCTACACTTCATATTTTTAATGTACTAGGAAAATCTCTCGTGGTTTTGAGTACTATTGGATTATTAATAAGCATATTAGATTTTATATTGGGAATAAAATTATTGCCTAATATGACACCATTTGAAGAAGGTATTATTATTGTAGGGAAAACAGCTGTAATGATTTCAGGAGCATATCCATTATTCTTTTTTGTATCAAATAAACTAGGTGGAAGTATAAGCAAAATAGCAAAAAAATTAGGAGTCAATGAATACTCCGTTATAGGTATACTGACTTCCTTAGCAAATAATATTCCCACCATGGGTGTTTATGGTACTATGGATGAAAAGGGTAAAGTTTTAAATGCAGCCTTCATGGTAAGTGGAGCATTTACTTTTGGAGGGCAATTGGGATATGTATCTAGTATGTCTAAAGATATAATTACTCCTTATTTACTTGCTAAACTATCTGCAGCAATTCTTAGTATGTTTATAGCAAGCTTAATAGTGAAAAAAAGTAAAAGAGAAAATCTAGCATAGACGTTTTTAAAATATATATTTTAAAAACGTTTTTTTACAAACTAAAATAAACTTAAAATTTCAAACATTTGAATAATACTGTAAAATCATATATTATAATAGGTAAGACATAGTTTATAGAAAGTCTGGAGGTGTAGATTTTGAATTTAATTCAAAGAAAAGATCCAGAATTGGAGATTATATTAGATAGCATAAAAGATGCAGTATGTATTGTAGATGAAAATGGCATAACTAAGTATTGGAATAAAGGCGCAGAAAAACTTTATAAAATTAGTAAGGAAGAAATGATAGACAAACATATTTCAGAGCATTTCCCTACTGCTATATTGCAAAAAATTATCAAAGAAAAAAAGGCTTATGGAGATATATACAATAGTCCTAAGGAAAACTTCTATAATATAAGTTCTGCATCGCCATTATATTTAGATGATAAATTTATAGGAGCTATAAGTTTGGATAGAGATATTACAGATCATATTAGAACAGCAGAATTATTAAATAAAACCCAATCTAATTTACAAACACTTCAACAAGAACTTTCTGCATTAAACAAGGACAGATCATCCTATGCATCTATATTAGGAAATAACAATCAATTCAGAGAAGCAATGAAATTATCTAGAGATATGGCCAATTCCAATATAAATATTTTAATAAATGGAGAATCAGGTACGGGGAAAGAATTATTTGCTAGAGCCATTCATATGGAAAGCAATAGAGAAGGCTATTTTGTACCTATTAATTGTTCAGCCATACCAGAAGAACTTATAGAATCGGAGTTATTTGGTTATTCTCCAGGAGCTTTTACAGGTGCTTTAAAGGAAGGGCGAATTGGTAAAATTGAGCTTTCCCACAAGGGTACATTATTTTTAGATGAAATTGGAGATATGCCCTTAAGTATGCAAGCCAAAATACTTCGAGTTATAGAAGATGGACAGATTACCCCTGTAGGTGGCGAAAAATCTTTTAAAATTGATATTCGAGTTATAGCTGCTACCAATAAAGACTTAGATAAAATGGTGGATGAAGGGACTTTTAGAAAAGATTTATACTATAGGCTTAATTCCGTAATTATAAATATACCTCCCCTTAGAGAACGAAAGGATGATATACCTCTTTTAGCCAATAGATTTGTTCAGGAATATTGTATGGAATATGGGGTAAATATATTATCTTTTTCACCTGAGGTGATGAACATGTTAATAAATCATAAATGGGAGGGAAATGTTAGAGAACTTAAAAATCTTGTAGAACGTTTGGTAATAATGGCTAAAAGTAATGATAGTGACATAATTGACATAGACTTATTACCAGAGGATATATTAGATAACAAAAATAGAAATATTAAAGAAAAAAGAAGTCCTTATGACTTAAACTATATCTTATCTGAAGTAGAAAAAAAGACAATTATAAATGCTATGGAAATATCAGAATATAATAAATCGAAAGCTGCTAAATTACTCAATATACCTAGAAGTACGTTATATTTCAAATTAGAAAAATACAATATAAAAGATCTGTCGAATTATTGACAATTGATGCCAATATATAGACACAAGATTAAATTACCATATTATAGTACAAAAGTAAGAAATTCTAATAAAATATTGTCTATTCTAAGTAATATATGTTACAATACAAATGTTAAAAAATACACAATCATAGGGGATGCCAATTTATTGACACTTTAACATGGAAAAGTTTATTCAAAAAAGTCGGAATAATTTCAAAAGTTCAAATTTACACACTGGCATAATATTTGCAATATTATAATAATGGATTGCGTTGATTTTATTTCTTTAATAAATCATATTAATAAAGAGGGGGATGATTTGTATGAGAATTCAGGAACATCCTATTTTATCTTTTGAACTAGGTAAAGAGATAAAATTTACTTTTGATGGAGAAGAGTATATAGGATATGAAGGGGATACTATTGCTTCAGCTCTTCACGCAGCAGGGGTAAGAGTTTTAGGACATCATCATGAAACAGATAGACCTAGGGGATTTTATTGTGCTATTGGAAACTGTTCATCTTGTTTAATGACAGTAAATGGTGAGCCTAATGTAAGAACATGTGTGGAAAAATTAAAAGAAGGTATGGTAGTAGAGACTCAAAAGGGGCGAGGTGAGTTAAGGTGAGAAATACTGAGATTGCAATAATTGGAGGGGGCCCAGCTGGATTATCTGCTGCAATATCTGCAGCATCTTGTGGAGCTAAAGTTACCCTTCTTGAAAGAAACGATAATTTAGGGGGGCAATTAAAAAAGCAAACTCATAAATTTTTTGGTTCCCAAAAACAATATGCATCTACTAGGGGTTTTGATATAGGTAAAATATTAGAAGAACAACTAAAAGAGTATGAGGATAGAGTAGAAGTACTTACTGATGCCAGTGTATTAGGGTTTTTCGAAGATGGTGTACTTACTTATGAACACGGGAAAACATATAGAAAAATAAAACCAGAAAGATTAATTGTGGCTACTGGTGCATCTGAAAAGTTTTTAGCATTTCCAAATAATGATTTACCAGGAATTTATGGTGCGGGGGCAGTACAAACTTTAATGAATGAATATGGAGTAAAACCTGGAGATAATGTACTGATGGTTGGAGCTGGTAATATAGGATTAATAGTTTCTTATCAATTAATGCAGGCGGGAGTAAATGTTAGAGCTATAATAGATGCGGCTCCTAGAATAGGTGGTTATTTGGTACATGCTTCAAAAATAAGAAGGATGGGAGTACCTATATTAGTATCTCATACTATAAAATATGCCCATGGAACTGATTGTGTAAAAGGGGCGACTATATGGGAATTAGATGAAGCTTGGAATCCTATACCTGGAACTGAGAAGGAAATAGATGCAGATGTAATTTGTATATCTGTAGGTTTATCCCCAATAGGAGAATTTTTATGGCAGGCAGGTTGTGAGATGAAATATGTGCCTGAATTAGGTGGTCATGTACCTATTAGAGATATAAATTTAAAAACCACTATAGATACAGTATATGTAGCTGGAGATGCAGCTGGAATAGAAGAGGCTAGTTCTGCCATGGTAGAGGGAAGATTAGCCGGTATATCTGCAGCAATTAGTTTGGGATATGAAAATGAAGAATTTGAAAGCTTAAGAGAAGATTATATAGAACAGTTAAATTCCCTTAGATCTGGTCCTGTAGGAGAAAAGATTCTAAGTGGTCTAGACAAAGTCATGATAGGGGGATTGGAAAATGCTTATTAAAACTGGAGTACCAACAAAGGAAGATGTAGCTAGTATTACTCCACCAAAGGAGGTCCGGGAAAAGGGACCTGTGGCAGTAATAGAGTGTTATCAAGAAATACCTTGTAATCCATGTTATACTGCCTGTAAATTTGGAGCTATTAAACCCTTTGAGGATATAAATAATAGACCTGAAATAATTTTTGAAAAATGTACTGCTTGTGGGCAATGTGTAATGAAATGTCCAGGACTTGCAATATTTATAATAGATGAAACCTATTCAGAAACTGAAGCCACTGTTATGTTACCGTATGAATACTTACCATTACCAAAGGAAGGAAACTATGTAACAGGATTAGACAGGGCTGGGAAACCAGTATGTAGAGCTAAAGTTGTAAGAGTTAGAACGGCAAAGATGCAAAATAAAACTTCTTTAGTTACATTGGCAGTACCAAAAGAATTTTCCATGGAAGTAAGATCTTTTAATATAGAAGATTTTTATAGCGACAATACTATTATTTGTCGTTGTGAGGGGGTAACTCTTGGTGAAATAAGAGAATTAATTAGGAAGGGCTATCATACTCTAGATGAAATAAAGAGAATTAGTAGAGCAGGTATGGGACCTTGCCAAGGAAGAACTTGTAGACATTTAATAATGCAAGAACTTAGGAATGCTACAGGACAGGATATGGATGATATGCCTATAGGAGCATTTAGACCACCTACTGAACCTGTGAAACTTAAATATTTTGCTGGAGGTGATACTGATGAATAAAACAGCGGATGTTGTTATTATTGGTGGAGGCATTTCTGGCTGTTCTATTGCATATAATTTAGCTATAAAGGGTGTAAAAAACATTGTGGTATTAGAAAAAAAATACCTAACTAGTGGTTCTACAGGAAGATGTGGGGCTGGCATTAGGATGCAATGGGGAACCAAAAGGAATTGTGAATTATCTAAGTTAAGTGTAGAGTTTTTTGAAAATGCCAATGAAACACTTGGCTATGAAAGAGATATAGAATTTAACCAAGGTGGCTATTTAATGGTTGCTGGTACAGAAAAAGAAGATGAGCAATTTAGGAAAAATGTGGAACTTCAAAATAGTTTAGGAATTCCTTCAGTTTATTTAACACCTAAAGAAGCAAAAGAAATAGTTCCCCATATGGATGAAACAAAAATAATAGGGGCCACTTTTTGCCCTAAGGACGGACATTTAAATCCTTTTCATACAACAGAAGCTTATGCCAATGCTGCTAGAAGACTTGGAGTAGAAATAATGACTTTTACAGAAGCAACGGGAATTAAAATAGAAAAAGGTAAGATAGTTGGAGTAGAAACAGATAAAGGTTTTATATCTACACCTATAGTAGTAAATGCAGCAGGAGGTTATGCTAAAAAAGTAGGAGAAATGGCTGGTATTGATATTCCAGTATATGCAGAAAGGCATCAAGTTTTAATCACTGAACCAGTAGAGCCAGTACAAGGACCTATGTTTATGGGATTTTCGTTAAATATATATGCCCAACAAACTCCTCATGGTTCTTTTATCATAGGAAGAGGCGATCCAACTGAACCAAAAGATTTACGTATTACTTCATCTTGGCAATTTGTGGAGAAGATGGCTAAGACTACTACCGAATTATTGCCTTTGCTTGGGGAGTTAAGAGTAGTTAGACAATGGGCAGGACTATATACAATGACAGAAGATGCTCAACCTATATATGGGTCAGTAGAAGAAGTAGAAGGACTTTATTTAGCAATAGGTTTCAGTGGACATGGATTTATGTTAGGACCTGCTACAGGATTATTGATGGCAGAAACCATATTAGGTGAGGAAACTACAATAGATATTAGTGATTTAGATATAGGCAGATTTGAAAGAGGAGATTTAGTTTTTGAACCTTCTGTAGTGTAATATACTTTAGCTCTATTGACTTGGATAAATAAAGTGCGTCAATAGATGAAAATTTATTGACGTGCTTATTTTAAGCTTTGAATTTACAGAATATTCTGTCGATTTTTCCACAATCTTGTACATAAAACAATTGTCATAACAAAAATATAGGAGGGAGGGATTAATTAGTAAGGATTTGTAAGTTTACGGCTTGTAATACTAATTAAAGGGGGATAGTCAATGGAGGTTCATGGAGCTACAATTTTTATGTTTGTTTTATATTTAGTCTTTATGATGGCTATTGGAATCTATTTTTACAAAAAAGGAAAAGAAGATGAAAGTTTATCAGGCTATTTATTAGGTGGAAGGAATCTAAATCCTTTAGTTGCTGCAATAAGTGCAGGAGCCTCAGATATGAGTGGATGGTTACTAATGGGATTACCAGGTGCAGCATATATTGCAGGATATTCAGCAGGTTGGATAGGTATTGGTTTAGCAATAGGGACTTGGCTTAATTGGTTTTTTGTAGCTAAAAGATTTAGGATTTATACTGAAACTTCAGGAGATAGCATTACTTTATCAGATTATTTTGAAAATAGATTTAGAGATGATAGTAGAATTCTTAGAGTTGTATCAGCAGTATTTATTTTGTTCTTTTTCTTCATATATACTTCTTCAGGGTTTGTGGCAGGAGCCAAATTATTTACTACAGTTTTTAGTATGAAATATATACCAGCGTTAATATTAGGAGCTGTAGTTATTCTTGGATATACTGTATTAGGTGGATTTTTAGCAGTTAGCTGGACAGATCTTTTTCAGGGGACTTTGATGTTTATTGCTTTAGTAGGTGTTCCTATTGGAGTAAATTCTGCTTTAGGTGGAGCGGGAACTACAATGGACACTGTAAGGAGTATTAATCCCAATCTACTTAATTTATTCAGGAATTCAGATGGTAGCCATTTAGGATTTTGGGCTACAGCATCTTTACTAGCTTGGGGACTAGGTTATCCTGGTATGCCTCATGTAATCACTCGTTTTATGGCACTGAAGGATGCTAATGAAGCTAAAACTGCTAGACGAATTGGTACAATTTGGGTTGTAATTGGATTAATTTGTTCTGTACTAATAGGAACCGTAGGAATAGTTTATTTACAAGATGCTCCACTTCAAGGTGCAGATGTGGAAAAAGTATTTATGGTATTAATTCAAGCAGTATTTCATCCAGCAGTAGCAGGTCTATTTTTAGCAGCTATATTGGCAGCAGTAATGAGTACTGCTGATTCCCAGTTATTAGTTGCCTCTTCTTCATTTACTAAGGATTTCTATCAAGTATTTTTTAAAAAAGATGCTACAGAAGATGAACTTGTAAAAGTTGGACGGTTGTCAGTTGTAGTTGTTGCTATTGTAGCTTTTATAATTGCATTAAATCCAGAGAATAAAGTATTAGATTTAGTTTCATATGCTTGGGCTGGATTGGGAGCAACATTTGGACCGATAGTAGTAATGTCCCTATACTGGAGAGATATGAATAGAAAAGGAGCTATTGCAGGTATGATAGTTGGTGGATTGACTGTAATCATATGGAACAGACTAAGTGGGGGACTTTTTGACGTATATGAAATATTACCAGGCTGGATATTTGCGTGTATATCCATATATGTAGTAAGTAAAATAACTGGAGGAGCATCAGAAGAAATTCAAGAAGAATTTGATAAAGTTATGGGATTGGTGAAAAATCAATAGAATTATAATTAATGAGATTGTCATTAAATGTGGCAGTCTCATTAATTATAGATAGGATTAAGTAGACAAATTTCGAAGATTCTTATATACTAAGAATAAGTACAAATATTTTGAATAAGAACAATATTATGTTTAGAATGAGTATTTTTAAAGTTTTTAAGAATTATTTTGAGGTGGTATAGAGTGGATTATAAAAGAATTTTGGAATCAATGATTAAACACCTAGATGAAGGTGTAATAGTTGTAGATTCAGAATTAAATATTTTATATTTTAATGAACCGTCTACAGATATTACAGGATTTGATTCAGAAGAAGCAGTAGGGAAAAATCTATTTGAAGCCTTTCCACATATAAGCAAAAAAAATAGTACCTTTTGGAGAGTAATAAGTACAGGGGAACCTATGATAGAATATGTACAAAAATATATGAATTGCAAAGGGAAAAACGTTACCATAGTTACATCTACAATACCTATTATAAGTGGAGGTGAAATAGAAGGGGCTATAGAGATATTTAGGAATATAACTCAGGTAATGGAACTATCTGAAAAGGTGGTAGCATTACAAGAAACTTTATATGGAAAGGGCAATAGAAAGAAAAAATTCTTAAATAATGGTACCCAATACACCCTTGAAGATATGATAGGGGAAAGTCCACCTATGAAACAATTGAAGGAAAAAGCTATAAAGGTTGCACCTAGTAATTCTCCAGTATTTGTCTTTGGAGAAACGGGAACGGGAAAAGAATTGGTGGTTCAATCCCTTCACAATCTATCCAATAGGAGGGACAAGCCATTTATAGCCCAAAATTGTGGTGCATTGCCCGAAAACCTTCTAGAAAGTATCTTATTTGGGACTGTACAAGGTGGTTTTACTGGAGCTAAAGATAAACAAGGCTTATTTGAATTAGCAGATGGAGGCACCTTGTTTTTAGATGAATTAAATTCTATGAGCCTAGGATTACAGGCAAAACTACTTAGGGTACTAGAGGATGGAGTTGTAAGAAGGGTAGGAGGAACTACAACTAAAGTAGTAGATGTCAGGGTAATAGTCGCATCTAATGTGGATCCTATAGAATTAGTTGCCAAAGGGCTTTTAAGAGAGGATTTGTATTATAGATTAAATGTAATATATTTTCATATTCCACTTCTTAGAGATAGAAAAGAAGATATTCCTCTTTTAGTAGATCACTTTATTGATTCTTGTAATAAAAAAATGAATATGGAAGTTAAAGGAGTAGATGAAGAGGTAATGGCCTATTTTTTCAATAACGATTGGCCAGGCAATGTTAGAGAATTGCAAAACACTATTGAGGCAGCTATGAATTTTACAGATGGAGAATATATAGGTATAAAAGATTTGCAAAATTTAACTCAACCTTCATTAGAAGAACTAGATATAAAACAAAACAAATCAATAATAGAAGATGGCATAAGTCTTAAAGAAGCTGTGGATGAGTATGAAAAGCAGTTAATAAAGATTACTTTAGAAGAAACAGGACAAAATTGTGCTGAAGCGGCAAGAAAACTTAAAGTTCCAAAACAAACACTCCATGGGAAAATAAAGAGATATGGATTATAAAGTTAAAGTAAAAATAATAAATATAAAAGGGTCATTTTAGTAGTTTGATAAAAGCTACTGAAATGACCCTTTTTTCGGACGAAAGTACTAAAAGCAAGACAATAT
>CAZMBD010000072.1:0-11244 GCA_964564325.1 uncultured Clostridiaceae bacterium | reverse complement strand
GAAGAAGTTAAGAATCTAACTGTTTTAGAATTGTCAGAACTAGTAAAGGCATTAGAAGAAGAATTTGGAGTTAGTGCGGCAGCACCAGTAGCAGCAGTGGCAGCAGCTCCTGCAGGAGATGGGGCAGCTCCAGCTGAAGAAAAAACAGATTTTGATGTTGTATTAGCAGAGGTTGGAGGACAAAAGATAAAGGTTATAAAAGCAGTTAGAGAGTTAACTGGCTTAGGACTAAAAGAAGCTAAAGACTTAGTAGATAATGCACCAAAGGCTGTTAAAGAAGGGGCTTCTAAAGAAGAAGCAGATGAAATTAAAGCTAAATTGGAAGAGGTTGGAGCAGTAGTAGAATTTAAGTAAGAAAACAAATATAAAAAGGCTTTCATAAAAAGAGAGCCTTTTTTAATGCTTTAAATTAAAGCTTTATAATAAGTATCAGGCTAAGATTGAAAAGCAAATTTATGGTTGACATGCAAAAGTGGTTATGATAACATATGTAGATGCTATAATAAACGAAATTTCATTGCCTTTTTGTATAAAACATGATGAAAGTGTCAATATTATAATATGCTTACTTTGGCTAGTGTTACCAAAAGTGTTTATTTACTTTTGGCTATTTTAGTTTAATAAGGGGTGAATTATGCATGGTACATCCTGTTACATACGGGAAAAGAGTCAGGATGAGTTATTCACGTATTAATGAAGTATTAGAATTACCAGATTTAGTTGAAGTACAAAGATCTTCTTATGAATGGTTTTTAGAGGAGGGATTAAAGGAAGTATTTGAAGACATTTCTCCTATACAAGATTATACTGGGAATCTAATATTAGAATTTGTAGATTACCATATATCTGAGGAACCTAAATATAGTGAAGATGAAGCAAGAGAACGGGATGCAAGTTACTCGGCACCTTTAAAGGTTAAAGTAAGACTCATAAACAAAGAAACTGGAGAAGTAAAAGAACAAGAAGTATTTATGGGAGATTTTCCTCTAATGACAGAAAAAGGGACCTTCATAATAAATGGAGCGGAAAGAGTAGTAGTCAGTCAATTGGTTAGATCCCCAGGAGTATACTTTTCTCAAGAAATTGACAAAGTAGGGAAAAAACTATATTCTTCAACAGTTATTCCAAATAGGGGAGCCTGGTTAGAATATGAATCAGATTCTAACGATATAGTCTATGTTAGAATTGACAGGACTAGAAAACTCACAATTACAACTCTATTAAGAGCATTAGGGTTAAAAAATGATGCAGAAATAATAGATCTTTTAGGTGAAACAGAAGAAGTTTTAAAGACCATAGAAAAAGATAATACTAGTACAGAAGAGGAAGCATTAATTGAAATATACAAAAGATTACGACCAGGAGAACCTCCTACTGTAGAATCTGCAAAATCATTACTAAATAATTTATTTTTTGATCCTAAAAGATACGATTTAGCAAAAGTTGGGCGATATAAATTTAATAAGAAATTGGCTCTATATAATAGAATAGTAGGCAGAGAAGCAGCTGAAGATATTTTAGATATGGAAACTGGCGAGTTATTAGTATCTCAGGGAGAAAAAATTACTAGACAGAAAGCTATTGAAATAGAAAAATCTGGAATTAATCAGGTGGATATTCTGCTAGGCAATGGTAAAAAGGTTAGAGTAGTAGGAAATCACTTTGTAAATGGTAATGCCTTTGACCTACCATTCTCTTTAGAGGAATTAGGATTAAAAGAGAAGGTTTATTATCCTATTATGAAGGAGTTAATTGGCAATTATGAAGACCCAGAAGAATTAAAAGAAGCTATTAGAGAGAGAAATAGAGAAATTTCTCCGAAACATATTATTAAAGACGATATAATTGCAAGCATAAATTATGAATTTAATTTATTTAATGAAGTAGGAATGACAGATGATATAGACCATCTAGGTAATAGAAGACTTCGTTCAGTAGGAGAACTTCTACAAAATCAGTTTAGAATAGGATTATCTAGAATGGAAAGAGTAGTTAGGGAAAGAATGACTATTCAAGATATAGATGTGGCAACACCTCAAGCTTTAATTAATATTAGACCAGTAGTGGCAGCTATGAAGGAATTCTTTGGTAGTTCTCAATTATCTCAATTTATGGATCAAACTAATCCATTAGCAGAACTTACACATAAAAGAAGAATGTCTGCATTAGGACCTGGAGGATTAAGCAGAGATAGGGCTGGATTTGAAGTTAGGGACGTTCATCATTCTCATTATGGTAGAATGTGTCCAATAGAAACCCCAGAAGGCCCAAATATTGGGCTTATAACTTCTCTTACAACTTATGCAAGAATTAATGAATATGGATTTATTGAAGCACCTTATAGAATTGTAGATAAGGAAAGAGAAGTTGTATTAGATGAAATAGAATATTTAACTGCTGATGTGGAAGATGAGTTTGTTATAGCTCAATCTAATGAAGCTTTAGACGAAGAAGGTAGATTTATAAATAAAAGGGTTATTGCTAGAGGTAAAGATGGGGTTATTGATATATATCCAAGTAGCGAAGTGGATTATATGGATGTATCTCCTAAACAAATTGTCTCTGTAGGTACAGCTATGATACCATTTCTAGAAAACGATGATGCCAATAGGGCTTTAATGGGTGCAAATATGCAGAGGCAAGCAGTGCCATTATTAAAAACTGAAGCTCCTATTATTGGAACAGGTATTGAATATAAAGCAGCTAGAGATTCTGGCGTTGTAGTAATAGCAGAAAATTCTGGTATTGCTAAGAAGGTTAGTTCTGAAGAAATTCAAATAGAGCGGGACGAGGATGGACAAATTGACAAATACAAGCTATTAAAATTCAAGCGTTCTAATCAGGGCACTACAATTAATCAAAGACCTATAGTGAGAGAGGGAGAAAAGATAGAAAAAGGTCAAGTAATAGCCGACGGGCCTAGTACAGACTTAGGTGAAATTGCCCTAGGTAAAAACCTTTTAGTGGCTTTTATGACTTGGGAAGGTTACAATTATGAGGATGCTATTCTCATAAATGAAAAATTAGTAATAGATGATACATTAACCTCTGTTCATATTGAAGAATATGAATCTGAAGCAAGGGATACAAAACTTGGTCCGGAAGAAATTACAAGAGATATCCCAAATGTGGGAGAAGATATGTTAAAGGACCTAGATGAATTAGGTATTATTCGTATAGGTGCAGAAGTAAAATCAGGAGATATTTTAGTAGGAAAGGTTACACCAAAGGGTGAAACTGAACTTACAGCAGAAGAAAGATTACTTCGCGCTATATTTGGTGAGAAAGCAAGGGAAGTTAGAGACACTTCTTTAAGAGTTCCTCATGGTGAAACAGGTATTATAGTAGATGTTAAAATATTCTCTAGGGAAAATGGTGATGAATTATCTCCTGGAGTAAATCAGATGGTAAGAGTATATGTAGCTACTAAGAGAAAAATATCTGTTGGAGACAAAATGTGTGGTAGACATGGGAACAAAGGTGTAGTATCTAGGATACTACCAGAAGAAGATATGCCATATTTGCCAGATGGAACTCCCTTGGAAATAGTTTTAAATCCATTAGGTGTGCCTTCAAGGATGAACTTAGGGCAAGTTTTGGAAGTTCATTTAGGACTTGCAGCTAAAAAACTAGGTTGGCATGTGGCCACTCCTGTATTTGATGGAGCCAGTGACCAGGATATTATAGATGCTCTTGAAGAGGCAGGATATCCGGGGAATGGGAAACTACATTTGAGAGACGGAAGGACTGGAGAGTTCTTCAACAATGATGTAACTGTAGGCTATATGTATATGCTAAAACTACACCATTTGGTAGATGACAAAATTCACGCCAGATCTACAGGACCTTATTCATTGGTAACTCAACAACCTTTAGGAGGTAAGGCACAATTTGGAGGTCAAAGATTTGGTGAAATGGAAGTTTGGGCACTTGAGGCTTATGGTGCTGCTTATACTTTACAAGAGATATTAACTGTGAAATCTGATGATGTTGTAGGTAGAGTAAAGACTTATGAAGCAATTGTAAAGGGAGAAAATATTCCAGAACCAGGTGTTCCAGAATCCTTTAAAGTATTGATAAAGGAATTACAATCTTTAGCATTAGATGTAAAAGTTTTATCAGAAGAAGATGATGAAATTGAAATTAAAGAATCTGTAGATGATGAAATTGAAGATTTAGAATTAATTGATGAAGATTTAATGGAAAATGAAATTTTGGGTGAGGAAGAGGAAGAGTTAAATCAAAAGTTTATTATTGAAGATTAAATGATTTTTAATTAGAATTTCAACTTATTATAGAAAGGAGAGAAAGCTCCTTGTTTGAATTAAACACATTTGATTCAATGAAAATTGGTTTAGCATCTCCAGAAAAGATCAGACAATGGTCAAAAGGAGAAGTAAAAAAACCAGAAACTATAAACTATAGAACTTTAAAACCAGAAAAAGAGGGCTTGTTTTGTGAAAAAATCTTTGGACCTACAAAGGATTGGGAATGCCATTGTGGGAAATACAAGAGAGTTAGGTATAAGGGAGTAGTTTGTGATAGATGTGGAGTAGAAGTAACGAAGTCTAAAGTTAGGCGTGAGAGAATGGGGCATATAGAATTAGCGGCCCCTGTGTCTCATATTTGGTATTTTAAAGGTATACCAAGTAGAATGGGCTTAATTTTAGACATGTCTCCTAGATCACTAGAAAAAGTACTTTATTTTGCATCTTATGTCGTAATAGATGGTGGGGATACCCCATTATATGCAAAACAATTATTATCTGAGCAAGAATATAGAGAAGCTCAAGAAAAGTATGAAAATGGATTTAAGGCTATGATGGGAGCAGAAGCTATAAAAGAGCTACTTTCTAATATAGACTTAGATCAAGAAGCTAAAGACTTAAAATTACAATTGAAAGATGCCACTGGTCAAAAGAAAGTAAGGATAATAAGAAGATTAGAAGTGGTTGAAGCCTTTAGGACATCAGGGAATAGGCCAGAATGGATGATATTAGATGCAATTCCAGTTATACCACCAGATTTAAGGCCTATGGTTCAATTAGATGGGGGCAGATTTGCTACATCTGATTTAAATGATCTTTATAGAAGAGTTATTAATAGAAATAATAGGCTAAAAAGACTATTAGATTTAGGTGCACCAGATATTATAGTGAGAAACGAAAAACGAATGTTGCAAGAAGCAGTAGATGCTTTAATAGATAATGGTAGAAGAGGAAGACCAGTTACAGGACCAGGCAATAGACCATTAAAATCCCTATCAGATATGCTTAAGGGGAAACAAGGAAGATTTAGACAAAACTTATTAGGGAAAAGGGTAGATTATTCTGGGCGTTCAGTTATAGTAGTAGGTCCAGAATTAAAATTCCATCAATGTGGTTTGCCTAAAAAAATGGCTTTAGAATTATTTAAACCTTTTGTTATGAAAAAACTGGTTCAAGAAGGTCATGCTCATAATATAAAATCTGCTAAGCGAATGGTAGAAAGAATGAAACCTGTAGTATGGGATGTACTAGATGAAGTAATAAAGGATCACCCAGTACTATTAAACAGGGCTCCAACCTTGCATAGGTTGGGAATTCAAGCTTTTGAGCCTGTATTAGTAGAAGGTAAGGCTATTAAATTACATCCACTAGCATGTACAGCTTATAATGCGGACTTTGATGGAGACCAGATGGCAGTTCACTTACCTTTGTCCACAGAAGCTCAAGCTGAAGCAAGACTTCTTATGTTATCTGTAAATAATATTTTAGCCCCTAAGGACGGGAAACCTATTACTACACCAACTCAGGATATGGTTTTAGGCAGCTATTATTTAACTGTAGAAAATCCTGGAGAAAAAGGTGATGGTAAAATATTCAAAGATTATGAAGAACTACTTCAAGCTTATTATAATGGAGATTTAGGCATACATGCTAAGGTAAAGGTGAGAAAGAAATTATATGAAGAAGATAGGGGCCAATTAGTAGAAAGCACAGTTGGAAGATTTATATTTAATGAACATATACCTCAGGATTTAGGCTTTGTAGATAGGGAAGTAGATAAATATTCTTTAGAAATAGATCAATTAGTAGATAAAAAGATGTTGGGGAATATAGTGGAAAAATGTTATAGAAAACACGGGAATATGGTAACTGCAACAGTATTAGATCATATTAAAGCAATGGGTTTTCACTATTCAACAATAGGTGCTATTACTATTAGTATGGGTGATGTAATAGTTCCGGAAGAAAAGATGAGGTTATTAGAAAAAGCTGAAAAAGAAGTAGACAAATTTGAAAAATCCTATAGAAGGGGCCTTATTTCAGATGAGGAAAGATATGAAAAAGTAATTGAAATATGGAATAGAACTACAGAAGAAGTTACGGATGCATTAATGGATAGTTTAGACCATATGAACAATGTTTATATAATGGCTCATTCGGGAGCTAGAGGTAGTAAAAACCAAATAAGACAATTAGCTGGTATGAGGGGATTAATGGCCTCTGCATCAGGTAAGACTATTGAAATTCCTATACAATCTAACTTTAGAGAAGGTCTAGATGTCTTAGAGTTTTTTATCTCCACTCATGGTTCTAGAAAAGGATTGGCAGATACTGCATTACGTACGGCTGACTCTGGTTATTTAACTAGAAGATTAGTAGATGTTAGTCAGGACGTAATTATTAGGGAAGAAGATTGTGGAACTGATAAATACTTAGTAGCCAAAGATTTCAAAGATGGTAGAGAAGTAATAGAAGATATGAGAGATAGAATAATTGGTAGATATTCTGTAGAAGATATATTAGAACCAGAAACTGGAGAAGTTATAGTAAATGCTGATGAAATTATTACAGAATATATGGCTGATAAAATAGATAGAGCAGGAATAAAAGAAGTAAAGGTAAGATCTGTCCTAGGCTGTAAAACGCGTCATGGTATATGTGCTAAATGTTATGGTAGAAATTTAGCTACAGGAGATCCAGTAAATGTAGGAGAAGCAGTTGGAACTATTGCGGCACAATCTATAGGAGAGCCGGGAACTCAGCTTACAATGCGTACATTCCATACAGGTGGAGTAGCTGGTGCAGATATAACTCAAGGTTTGCCGAGGGTAGAAGAATTATTTGAAGCTAGAAAGCCAAAGGGTCTTGCTATTATTTCTGAAATTTCAGGCGAAATAAGTATAAATGAAACTAAAAATAAAAAAGAAGTAGTAGTTACAGCGAAAGATGGAGAGACCAAAACGTATAATGTAAACTATGGCTCTAGATTTAAAGTAAGACCAGGAGATTTTGTAGAAGCTGGAGATGAAATAACCGAAGGTTCTGTGAATCCACACGATATATTGAAAATAAAAGGTGTACATGGAGTACGGGATTATCTAGTAAAAGAAGTACAAAGAGTATATAGACTCCAAGGTGTAGATATAGATGATAAGCATATTGAGATAATAGTAAGACAAATGTTATCTAAAGTAAGGGTAGAGAATCCGGGAGATACAGATTTGTTACCAGGTTCTTTAGTATATCTATATGATTTTGAAGATATCAATGAAAAAATAGTTCAAAGCGGTGGAGAACCTGCAGTAGGCAAGAGAGTACTTTTAGGTATAACCAAAGCCTCCTTAGCTACTGAATCCTTCTTATCTGCTGCTTCTTTCCAAGAAACCACTAGAGTATTAACAGAAGCGGCTATAAAAGGTAAGGAAGATAATTTGATAGGGTTAAAGGAAAATGTAATAATAGGAAAATTAATTCCAGCAGGAACTGGTATGAGAAGATATAAAAATATAGATATAGTATATGAAGATGAAGATGAAATGACATTAATTTCAGATGAAAAACAGGTTGACAGTACAATTAACTGATGATAAAATGTATAAGGTGTAAATTTAGAGTGGACTCTTTAATAACATAAAGATTATGTGGGAATTATCCCACATAATCTTTAAAATGTTTAAAAGGAGGAGGAAACTTATATGGTGTCTAGACTTAATGTAGACAATAAAGTAGTAGGTACCAAACAGGTGAAAAGAGCAATAAACAATGAAGAAGCAGAAATTGTTTATGTAGCAAAAGATGCAGATGGGAAAATAATAGATGAAATACTTAGAGCTTGTGATGAAAAACAAATTGAAATAATATATGTAGATTCTATGGAAAAACTAGGAGAAGCCTGTAAAATTGATGTTAATGCAGCAACTGCTGCATTATTAAAATAACAATAATATAAAAGGGAGGTGCAATAATGCCAACAATTAATCAATTGATTAGGAAAGGTAGAAAAAAAGTAGAATACAAATCCAAATCTCCAGCATTAGGTGTGAACTACAATTCCTTAAAAAAGGATACTACTACAGTTCATTCACCACAAAAGAGAGGGGTTTGTACTGCTGTTAGAACTGTTACCCCAAAAAAGCCTAATTCAGCTTTAAGAAAAGTAGCTAGAGTTAGACTTACAAATCAAGTAGAAGTTGCTGCCTACATTCCTGGAATAGGCCACAATTTACAAGAACATAGTGTGGTTTTAATAAGAGGTGGTAGAGTTAAAGACTTACCAGGGGTTAGGTATCATATTGTAAGAGGAACCCTAGATGCTGCAGGAGTAGAAGGAAGAATGCAATCTAGATCCAAATATGGGGCAAAGAGACCTAAAAAATAATTGTGCTATAATGCAGGATTCAATCTGTTTATATATAGATGCATTAAGTGCACAGCGGCAGAATTAACTGTCGAGTACCAATGAATTTACTATTATATGGTTAAGGAGGGAAGCAAAGTGCCAAGAAAAGGGTATATAGCTAAAAGAGAAGTAATGCCAGATCCAATATATAATGATATTGTAGTAACTAAACTTATTAACAATATTATGTTAGATGGCAAAAAAGGTACTGCTCAAGGAATTGTTTATGGTGCCTTTGATTATATAGAAGAACAAACTGGGGAAGAACCATTAGAAGTATTCTATAAAGCTATGAACAATATAATGCCAGTATTAGAAGTTAAAGGTAGACGTATTGGTGGGGCTACTTATCAGGTGCCAGTAGAAGTTAGACCTGAAAGAAGAGAAACACTAGGACTACGTTGGCTTGTTCGCTACTCTAGAGCAAGAGGCGAAAATACTATGGTAGAAAGATTAGCAAAAGAAATAATGGATGCAGCTAATAATACTGGAGCATCTGTTAAGAAGAGAGAAGAAACTCATAAGATGGCAGAAGCAAATAAGGCATTCGCTCATTATAGATGGTAGATTTTAAAATAAAAATCTATGAAGGGGGACATAGAAATAGGAAGGAGGAAATATTGTGCCCAGAAAAATACCATTAGAAAGAACACGAAATATAGGAATAATGGCCCATATAGATGCGGGAAAAACAACGACCACAGAGAGAATACTATTTTATACTGGAAAAATTCATAGACTAGGTGAAACCCATGAAGGGGCTGCACAAATGGATTGGATGGAGCAAGAGCAGGAAAGAGGTATAACCATAACTTCTGCTGCAACTACATGTCACTGGAGAGATCATAGGATAAATGTTATAGACACACCAGGGCACGTGGATTTCACTGTAGAAGTTGAAAGGTCCCTAAGGATTTTAGACGGTGCAGTAGCAGTGTTTTGTGCAAAAGGCGGAGTAGAACCCCAATCAGAAACAGTTTGGAGGCAAGCAGATAAATATAATGTTCCTCGAATGGCTTTTATAAATAAAATGGATATCGTTGGAGCAGATTTTTTTAACACAGTAGAAATGATTGAGGATAGACTAAAAGCCAACCCGGTCCCCGTACAAATACCTATTGGAAAAGAAGATAGTTTCATAGGTGTTGTGGATTTAATCAATATGAATGCCAGAGTTTATAAAGATGATTTAGGAGAAAATATTGAGGTAGTAGATATTCCAGAAGATTTAAAAGATTTAGCAGAAGAATATAGAGAAAGATTATTAGAGAATATAGCAGAACATGATGAAGAGCTAATGATTAAATATCTTGAAGGAGAAGAGATAACTTCAGAAGAGATTATAAGAGCAATTAGAACAGCTACAATTAAGGTGGAAATTACACCTGTACTATGTGGTTCATCTTATAAAAACAAGGGTGTTCAACCGTTATTAGATGCCATAGTGGACTATTTACCTTCACCATTGGATATTCCACCAGTAAAAGGTGTAGGTGAAGATACAGAAGCTGAAGAGGAAAGAAAATCTTCTGATGACGAACCTTTCTCAGCACTGGCATTTAAAATAGTTACAGACCCTTATGTTGGAAAACTTGCATATTTTAGAGTATATTCAGGAACACTTAAAGCAGGATCCTATATATACAATTCTTCAAAGGGCAAAAAAGAAAGAATAGGTAGAATCCTATTAATGCATGCTAACAAAAGGGAAGAAGTAGCTGAAGTATATGCAGGAGATATAGCTGCAGCAGTAGGCCTTAAAGATACTGGTACAGGAGAAACTCTATGTGATGTAGAACATCCAATAATTCTAGAAACAATGGAGTTTCCAGAACCAGTTATAGAAGTAGCTATTGAACCTAAGACTAAGGCAAGTCAAGAAAAAATGAGTGTAGCTTTAGCAAAACTTGCTGAGGAAGATCCAACTTTTAGAACTAGCACCAATGAAGAAACAGGTCAAATTTTAATTGCAGGTATGGGAGAACTACATTTGGAAATTATAGTAGATAGACTTCTTAGAGAATTTAAAGTAGAAGCTAATGTAGGTAATCCTCAAGTAGCATATAAAGAAACTATTACAATTCCAGCTGAAGCTGAAACCAAATACGCAAGACAATCTGGTGGTCGTGGTCAATATGGTCATGTTAAGATAAAGATAGAACCACAAGAAGCTGGAGCTGGTTATGAATTTGTAAATGCAATTGTAGGAGGAGTTATTCCAAAGGAATATATTCCTGCTGTAGATAATGGAATTCAAGAAGCTATGCATTCTGGTATAGTAGGTGGCTATCCAGTATTGGATTTAAAGGTTACATTATATGACGGGTCTTATCATGAAGTAGACTCTTCAGAAATGGCCTTCAAGATTGCAGGTTCTATGGCATTTAAAGAAGCTATGGCAAAGGCAAAACCAGTACTGCTAGAGCCAATAATGAAAGTAGAAGTAATTATGCCAGAAGAGTATATGGGTGATGTTATAGGAGATATAAATTCAAGACGTGGTAGAATAGAAGGCATGGAACCTAGAAATGGGGTTCAAGTAGTAAGAGGATATGTACCACTATCAGAAATGTTTGG
>CAZMBD010000071.1:3668-11357 GCA_964564325.1 uncultured Clostridiaceae bacterium | reverse complement strand
GATGTATAATTTTCATCAATTTTAACTTTGCTTTTTTTAGGCATATTTACAGGAGTATTTGGAGTGCTTATATTAGAGTGAATTTTATACTCATTTACTTTTGTATAAGAATAAGAGCCTAAATATATAGCTGTAATAAAAAATATAATGGATAAAATAAAAGTTTTCCAAAAGGTCTTCATATTTGTATCACCTTCCATGGCATTTTAATTTATTGTATCCATTATAAATTTTTATATAATATATATACAAATAAAAATAACTTACAATTTGGGGGACAGTCCCCCAAATTGTAAGTTATTTAAAATTTTATCTAGAATAGTCGAAAAATCCTTTTCCAGTTTTCCTACCTAAATATCCACCTCTTACCATTTTTCTCATTAATGGGTGTGCTCTGTATTTAGAGTCTCCAAATTCAGTATATAATACATCCATTATAGCTAAACAAACGTCTATTCCGATTAAATCTGCTAATGCCAATGGTCCCATTGGGTGATTTGCGCCTAGTTTCATGGCTTCGTCTATATCTTCTGCTGTGGCTACTCCATCTCCTAATATTCCAACGGCTTCATTTATCATAGGAATTAGTATTCTATTTACTACAAACCCAGGAGCTTCTTCTACTTCTACTGGAGTTTTACCTAAGGCTTTAGACAATTCCATTATTTTGTCCTTAGTTTCTTCTGAAGTTCCTATACCTTTTATAACTTCTACTAATTTCATTACAGGAACTGGATTGAAGAAATGCATTCCTATTACTTTGTCTGGTCTGTTTGTAGCAGTAGCTATTTCAGTTATGGATAGTGATGAAGTATTAGTTGCAAGTATTGCATTTTCTTTACATATTGCGTCTAATTGTTTAAAGGTATCTTTTTTAATATCCATATCTTCTGCTATAGCTTCAATTATTAAATCGCAATCTTTTAAATCATTGTAATCTGTAGTTATTTCTACTTTTTTAAGTATATTTTCTTTATCTTCCTCTGTTATTTTTTCTTTTTTAACTAATCTACCTAAATTTTTGTCTACAGATTTTAAACTTCCTCTTGGATCGGATTCGTCAATGGATCTAACCCACATAGTAACATCATAATCATTTTGTGCAAAAACCTGAACTATACCAGATGCCATAGTTCCTCTTCCTAATACTCCTATCTTTTTCATAGGAACACCTCCACTATTATTTTAATTTATAATTAGGATTGCGTTTTCCTAAAAACGCTTCCATACCTTCCTTTTGATCTTCTGTAGCAAAGCATAATCCAAATAAATCTTTTTCTATTTTCGTACCTGTTTCTATATCTGTTTCTATTCCTAAATTAATAGCAGTTTTTGCAAACCTAACTGCAATTTGTCCCTTAGAATTAATAGTCTTCGCCATAGCCAAAGCTTCATCCATTAGCTTGTCCCCTGATACTACTTTGTTTACAAGTCCTATTCTATAAGCTTCTTCTGCATTTATCATATCTGTAGTAAAAATTAATTCTTTAGCTCTTCCAAGGCCTACTAGTCGAGATAGTCTTTGAGTACCTGCAAATCCAGGAATAATTCCCAAACCTACTTCTGGTTGGCCAAATTTAGCCTTGTCTGATGCAATTCTTATATCACAGCACATGGATAATTCACATCCACCACCTAGTGCAAAACCATTTACAGCAGCTATAACAGGCTTTTCCATTAATTCTATTTTTCTAAAAACACTTTCACCTTTGTCTGCAAATTCACGAGCTTTAAACATGTCCATATCTTTCATTTCTTTAATATCCGCACCAGCTACAAAGGCACGCCCTTCTCCTGTTAAAATGATTACATGTATTTCTCCGTCTTTTTTTAGTATGTCCATCGCACTATCTAATTCATCTAAAACCTGTGAATTTAGTGCATTTAGTGCATCTGGCCTATTGATAGACAATATGCCTATATGACCTTCTTTTTTAAATAATAAATTTTTAAAGTCCATACTATCCCCCCTTAATCATTTATCCTACCATATTTATCTTATCAAATTTTTTAAGATAAAACAATAGAAGTTTGTTATTTAATTAACAGTCTATCTACCTAAAAGTTTAAACATATTTTTTTTATATTCTTCTACTCCTGGTTGATCAAAGGGATTTACTCCTAGCATATATCCACTTATAGCGCAGGATTTTTTAAAGAAGTATATTAGTTTTCCAAAATAATATTCATTCATCTCTGGTATATTTATAACCAAATTAGGTACATTCCCACTAGTATGGGCCATCAGCGTTCCTTCAAAGGCCTTCTTATTTATATAATCCATGGTTTTCCCTTCTAAAAAGTTTAATTTATCTAAATTATCCTTATCTTTCTTTATTTTAAAATCCTTCCTAGGCTTTTCTATATTTAAAGTAGTTTCAAAAATATTTCTTCTACTATCTTGTATCCATTGACCTAGAGAATGTAGATCAGTAGTAAAATTTACAGATGCTGGATATATGCCTTTCCCATCTTTTCCTTCAGATTCTCCAAATAATTGTTTCCACCATTCTGAAAGATAATTCAGCGAAGGTTCATAATTTACAAGTATTTCCGTAGATTTCCCCTTGTTATATAAAATATTTCTTATAACTGCATATTCATAAGCTGGATTTTCATATAAGTTTTTTATGGAGTATTCTTCGAAACCTACTAAGGTACCTTCCATAATACTATCTATATTTAAGCCTGAAACGGCTATAGGAAGTAGACCTACAGAGGTAAATATAGAGTACCTTCCTCCTATGTCATCGGGAATTATGAAACTTACATAATTTTCTTTATCTGCTAATTCTCTTAATGCACCTTTTTCTCTATCGGTAGTTATGTATATTCTTTCTTTAGCCTTTTCTTTACCATATTTATTTTCCATATATTCTTTTAAAACCCTAAAGGCTATAGCTGGCTCTAAAGTAGTACCAGATTTAGATATTATATTTATACTAATATCTTTATCTTCTATTACATCTAATAAATCTACAATGTAATTGCTGCTAATATTATTTCCTACATAGTAAATCTGTGGCCCTTTCCTCTTATCTTCCGACAAGTCATTATAGAAATTATGGTTTAAAGCTTCTATACAGGCTCTGGCTCCTAGATAAGAACCTCCAATTCCTATTACAATAAATATATCCGAATCCTCTTGAATTTTCTCTGCCGTAGCTTTAATTCTTTTAATTTCTTCCCTATTATAATTCTTTGGATAATCTACCCAACCTAAATAATTACTTCCTTGTCCTTTTTTACTGTGTAGTAATTCATGAGAGATATCTAAAAAAGGCCTCATATATTCTAATTCATGTTTTTTTACAAAGCTATTTGAATAATCTAATCTAATTTTATTCATATTTACCTCCAAATATTTGTTATAATTTATAAATAGGTCTTAGAAACTTCTCTAAGACCTATTATTCACTACAATACCTCCATTAATACCATTGCAAAATCGTCCTCTTGATCTCCCCACCTAAAATTTTCTACACTGCGTACTATTCTATTTAATACATTCCCCCTATCTTCTTCAATAAGCTTTACTACTCTTTCTATTCCGAATTCTTCTCCATCAATATTTTTTACCTCTGTTATTCCATCTGTATAAAATAGTACTTTGTCCCCTATGCATAAATTAATTTGATTCTCCTTATACTCTATTTCATTAAAAATTAAAGATATAGGAAAACCATTGGTCTTTAATAAAGAAATCTCATCACAATTATATTTAATAGGTATACAATTATGTCCTGCATTGGAATATTTTAAGTTCCTATTTTTAATATTATATATGGCATAAAATATTGTAAAATATTTATCTACTCCTAAATCTAATGTAACAAATCTTTGATGTAATTGTTCTAAAGCCCTAGATGGACTTAATATATCTTCTTTTATAGCCCTCATAGTTTGACGAACAAACATAGTCATCATAGAAGCTGTAATACCATGACCAACTACATCACAAATATATATCCCTATATTATTTTCATCTATATAATAAATATCAAACATATCCCCACTTAACATTTCGGAAGGTTTATATAGGTGATTTATTTTTAAATTGTCATATATACCACTTTTAGGTAATATCCTGCGCTGAAGTCTCTTTGCGAACAATAAATCATTGCTCATTTTTCTGTTTTTTTCAATTAATTCCAACTCCAATTTTCTTTCTCTAGTCACATCTCTAAATACTTCAACTGCTGCTATAACATTGCCATCTTCATCTAGAACTGGAGAAGATTTAATTGAAAAATATTTGTCCATTATAATTTCTTCTTTTTGTATAGTTTCATTAGTTTCTATACTTCTTTTAGAGATACAGAAACCGCAAGGTTCAGATTTACCATAAGCCTCATAACATTTCATACCTACTATATTTTCTCCCAAAAAGTCCTTCATAGCCTTATTAGCATAGAGTATATTGCCATCATAATCTACTACTCTTACCCAATCCGCCATACTTTCAAGTACTTGATAATTTAATATGCAATATTCTTCTATTCTGTTTTCCAAAACCTGGATATCTTCTTTATTAAGCATAGCATCACCCACTAAAAGTATTAGTGCTTTGTTTAATAATACCATAATGTTTTTTAAAAGACAAAGTTTTTTTATAACTCTATTCTTATTTATCGTCTCAATTTTATCGTTTCAATTTTTAATGATAAATTGCAATTGAAATATATGGTAATATATATTATAATTAAATTAAAAGCTAAGGAGGGGAACGTATTGGAAAATAAAGAAAATAAGAAAAGGCTCAGTAACTTAAAGGCAAAAATTTTAATTTTAACATTTATAATAGTTTTTCTAAGTATCTCAATCTCAAATACTATATTTAGAATAATTGAGCTAGATTCAAATCTTAGCCCACAAGTTGCTATATTTGTTTCAGCTATTGTTAATATGCTAATTATAGGGATTATACTTTATGCAATTTTTAATAAGTTTTTTATTAAATCCCTACATAAGTTTTCTCTAGATATTGACAAAATAGCCACAGGAGACTATTCTAGTCTAAAAGAAATAAAAGAAATTAAAAATTTATCTGGTATTAATGAAGCACTAAATAAAATAATAGATAGTAGCAAAAATGTGGCTGTTGAAGTTAAAAGAAATTCTAATGTTTTAGCTGAAAATACTGAGAATTTATCTTTTGTTATAGAAGATACAACTTCTTCTATTGAAAATATAGCTGTTTCTGTCAATGAGATTGCTAGTGGTTCAGAAAATACCTCTACAAATATTGCAGAATTAAGTAAGGCTATATCTAATCTAGATCAATTATCTCAGGACACAGATAATTATGCTCAACAATCTATAGAATTATCTGCTTTTATGGCCAAATCTGCTGAAAATGGAAATGTTGCCATAGATAAAATCATAAATATAGTAAATTCGATAGAAACTAATACTAAAAGCACTTCTAAAATCATAGACGAATTAAATGAGCAGATAAAAAATATAGACAATATTGTACTTATAATAAATGAAATTGCAGAACAAACAAATCTATTAGCATTAAATGCAGCTATAGAAGCTGCTAGAGCTGGAGATGCAGGTAGAGGATTTGCAGTGGTAGCAGAAGAAATTAGTAAATTAGCAGATGCCACTCACTCTTATTCACAGGAAATATCCACAATTACTTCAAATGTTACAAATAGCAGTACAAATGCGGTTGATAGTGTAGATGAAGTTATTAACGTGGTTAAAGAAAGTGTAAATATAGCCTCAGCTACTAAAGAATCCTTTGATTCTTTATTATTATCTATTGAACAGCTAAATGCTTCTATAGTAGAAATTACACAGGCAACTAATGAAGTAAGAAATAATAGTGGCTATATATTAGAAAGGGCTACAGAAATTTCCGCTATTTCAGAAGAAACAACAGCAGCTTCTGAAACCAGTGCTGCTGCCGTAGAATCTAGTTTGGCCTCTATGGAAGAAATAAATGCTTCCATACAAGATTTGTCTAATATAGCTCTTGAACTTAATAAAACAGTAGAACATATTAAATTTTAATTTTTTCTAATTATAAATACCCTTTTGGGATTTACAAATCCCAAAAGGGTATTTATTTTTTTGGAGGTCTAGGTCCATAATATTGATAATAATCTACTTTTATTCTGCCATTATATAATTTTCTCCTCCTATCTGCTTTCTTCCCATAAAGATTTTCAAAGCCTTCATGTGAAGTTAAAACATATATAGAATAAGTATCTAAAGGTTTAAATAATTTTCCTATATCTTTATATAATTTTTCTATTTCACTTTTATCTCCAAGTCTTTCCCCATAAGGTGGGTTGGTTATAATAACTCCATAATTATTTTCAAGTTTAAAATTTCTTACATCTTTTATTATAAATTTTATATCTTCTTCTAATCCTATGTTCTGAGCATTTTCCTTGGCTGCCTTTATGGCCTCATGGTCTATATCTGAGGCTATTATATCTAACTTGCCATCATCTAACATTACATCCCAAGCTTCACGTCTTGCATCATTCCAATATTCTCTTTTTACCCTAGACCATTCTTCTGACGCAAAGTTTCTATACAAACCTGGAGCCATATTTTTCCCAATCATAGCTGCCTCTATGGCTATGGTACCAGAACCACAGAAAGGATCTACTAATAATCTATCTTTATTCCAATAGCTTAACTGAACTAATGCTGCCGCTAAAGTTTCCTTTAAGGGTGCCTCTACACTATCTAGTCTATATCCTCTTTTATGAAGTCCTGATCCAGATGTATCTATGGTCAATGTGGCTATGTCTTTTAATAATGAAACCTCTACAGTAAATTTAGCCCCAGTTTCTTCAAACCATTCTCTATTGTACTTAGTTTTCATTTTTTCTACTATGGCCTTTTTTACAATAGCTTGACAATCAGAAATACTAAAGAGCTGTGAATTTACTGACTTTCCCTCTACAGTAAATTCACCATCTTCTGTAATCCAATCATCCCAAGGAAGAGCCTTGGTTTTTTCAAATAATTCTTCAAAGGAAGTGGCTTTAAATTCTCCCATTTTTAATAATACTCTATCCGCAGATCTTAGCCATAAATTTGCTATGGGAATATCCCTTTCTGTTCCTTTAAAAGTTACTTTCCCATTTTCCACCATCAAATCATTGTATCCTAAATCTAATAATTCTCTTTTAACCACAGCTTCTAGTCCAAAGGTAGATGTGGCTATTAATTCTATTTCTCCCATATAATCTTCCTTTCTAAATTTCTCTAATTCTATTATATCTAAAAAAATAAAATATTACTTGGTTTCTTGTGTATTATTAAAACTATTTGGGTATATAAATTTATAGACACAAGAAAATAATATCTTATTAGATTATTTTAGATTTTAAGGAGGGTATTTATGGCAAATTTAAGTTCATTATATCAAAGTGGAGACTGGAAAGGTGAAAAACATGTACCTGTAATTAATGCTCCTAAAACAGCTAAAAAAGGTGAATTGATTGAAGTCAATGTAAATATTGGTGAAGAAATAGCCCACCCAAATACTTTTGAACATCATATTTCTTGGATTAAAGTATACTTCCAACCAGAAGGAGCTAAATTTCCTGTAGAAATAGGTAATTATAATTTTGCAGCTCATGGTGAGCAAGAATTATTTACAGAACCATCTGTAAGTTTAAAATTCAAAGCTGAAAAATCAGGAACTATATTGGCAACAAG
>CAZMBD010000071.1:0-3568 GCA_964564325.1 uncultured Clostridiaceae bacterium | reverse complement strand
CATCTGTAAGTTTAAAATTCAAAGCTGAAAAATCAGGAACTATATTGGCAACAAGCTATTGTAATATCCATGGACTATGGGAAAATAATCAGGAAATAGCAATAGAGGACTAATTTAGTCCTCTATTTTCTTGACAAAAATTTTTTTATATATTAGAATGTTATTTAAATTAAATACAGACTAAGACAGATATAGTAGTTTTATTATGTTAAATACAGAGAATAGCCAAATGGTGAAAAGGCTATAACTTAATAATAAAACGAATTACAAATCTCGAGTTTCAATGGGAAACCATTGCGATTATCGCTCGTTAAGCGATTTGAGGCTTTATGCAAATTAAGGTGGTACCACGGGTATTTCTCGTCCTTTAGGAGAGAAATACCCTTTTTTATTGGAAAAAATATAGGAGGGATATTTATGGATAATGTTTTTGATGTTTTAATGGAAAGGGGATATATAAAACAAACAACTCATGAAGAAGAAATAAGAGAACTATTAGGTAAAGAAAGCATAACATTCTATATAGGCTTTGACCCAACAGCAGATAGCTTACATGTAGGTCATTTTATAGCTATGATGTTTATGGCTCATATGCAAAGACATGGTCACAAACCTATTGCATTAGTTGGTGGCGGTACAGCAATGATTGGTGACCCATCTGGTAGAACAGATATGAGACAAATGCTTACAAGAGAAGATATCGACCACAATGTAGCTAGTATCAAAAAACAATTATCTAGACTAATTGACTTTAGTCATGACAAGGCCATATTAGTAGATAATGCAAACTGGCTACTGGATTTAAACTATATTGAATTTATAAGAGATATAGGCTCACATTTTTCAGTAAATAAAATGTTAGCAGCCGAATGTTTCAAACAAAGATTAGAAAAAGGACTATCATTTTTGGAATTCAACTATATGTTAATGCAAGGATATGACTTCTATGTATTAAATAAAAAGTATAATTGTAAAATGCAATTAGGTGGAGACGATCAATGGTCCAATATGATTGCTGGTATGGAATTAGTAAGAAAAAAATCCAGCAAACAAGTATATGCTATGACCTGTACACTACTTACAAATAGTGAAGGACAAAAAATGGGTAAAACAGCAAAAGGTGCACTTTGGTTAGATCCAGAGAAGACATCTCCATATGAATTTTACCAATACTGGAGAAATATAGATGATGCAGATGTAGATCAATGCTTAAGACTTCTTACATTCTTACCTATGGATGAAATAAGAAAATTAAATGCATTAGAAGGCGCAGAAATCAACAAAGCCAAAGAAATATTAGCTTTTGAAGTTACTAAATTAATCCATGGAGAAGAAGAAGCTATAAAAGCACAAAATGCTGCAAAAGCATTATTTGAAGGAGCCAATGCAAAAGGTAGTATACCTTTTACAGAATTTAAAAAAGAAGATTTTAGTGAAGGCTTTGGAATACTAGATTTATTAAAAGAAATAGGCCTTACAAAATCCAATGGGGAAGGTAGAAGACTTATACAACAAGGTGGTATTAACATTGATGATGTAAAAGTCGAAGATATAAATAAAACTATTGGACTAGAAGATTTTAAAGATGGAAAATTAATGATTAGAAAAGGGAAAAAAGTATATCACCAAGTGAGAATAGATTAAATTGGAGATGGCAAAGGGACGTTTTGTTTGCCATCTTTCTGCGACAGCGGGGACGGTTCTACTTGTATCAAGTCTGATACAAGTAGAACCGTCCCCCTTGTCGCATGTCGCATTGTCTCACTGGTATATATGCCAGTTTTATGTAAACTATCCATATAGTGATTGTTTCCTTTTTGTAACCTTTTTGTTATACTTTTAAGAAATTAAAATTTGAAAGGAGGATAGGCAAAATTTAAAATACAAGGAGGAAACTAAAATGATAAAAAATATTAAAAAAGTATTAGTTTCATTAGCTTTAACTATGTTAATATCCACATCTGTAGGACATGCCCAAAGCTATGTAAGATACAATAATTATTCAAATTATAATAGGTATAACAGAATAGTATATACTGTTAATTCTAATAATTATTATAGTCCATTTAACAATATATCTATTAGATTTATACCAAGCTACTGGACATATGAAAATAATAATAGCCAAACTGCAGAAACTAAAACTCCAGTAAAAGAAGAAACTCCAACTAAAGAAAATAATAATACAAACACTGATACCAATATTAATATAGAAAAACCAAATACTAATTTAAATACGGAAAATAATACAAATACTTCTGTTGAAATGGAAATAGTAAATCTTGTAAATATAGAGAGACAAAAAGAAGGACTAGCACCACTTACATTTAGTGAAGAATTATCAAAGGTGGCAAGGGCAAAATCACAAGATATGGCTTCTAAGAATTATTTTAGTCATACTTCACCTACTTATGGAGATCCTTTTAGCATGATGAAATCCTTTGGTATAAAATATAGAACTGCAGGAGAAAATATTGCAAAGGGATATTCAAGTGCTCAATCTGTAATGAGAGGATGGATGAACTCCTCAGGACACAGAGCAAATATACTTAATTCAAGCTTTGGGAAAATTGGAGTTGGGTATGTTAATATTAATGGAACAACCTATTGGACTCAAATGTTTACTGATTAATCCTTGACATTCAATTTATTTCAAGTATAATAGATAGTTAGAATTCTAATAATTAGAATTCTAACTATTTTTTATTTGAGGTGAAACTGTGAATAAATATATTGAAAATATTAAATATGATTTAATAAAATTTATTTCTCTATTTCATAGACTTTTCACCCCTGCCTTTAAAGGAGAAATAGATGAAAGATACAATTGTACTAAAAACCAAATTAGAGCCATAATGATAATTGGTCGTACTGGGAAAATTTCTCCTACTGTATTGGGGAAATGTATGGATATGGAAAAAGGCAGCATTACTAGCTTAATTGATGCCTTAGAGGATATAAATTTAGTATATAGAAAGGCTGATTTAGAAGATAAGAGAAAAACTTGGATACATCTAACAGAAGAAGGTGAAAAATATTATCTAAAACAAGATGAAAATTTCATGATTCAAGTTAAGGATGTATTTCAATCTCTTTCCACTGATGAATTAATAGAATTTAGCAAAAGTTTGAAAATTGTAGTAGAAATAATGGAAAAAGTGAGGTATAACAATGAATATACAAGATGATAGAGCTAAAATGCTAGGAGAAGAAGCTATTGGAAAACTTTTATTGAAATTTTCCATACCAGCTATTGTAGGCATGTTAGTAAATGCACTATATAATATAGTAGATAGATTATTTATAGGCCAATCTGTGGGAAGTATTGGTATAGGTGCTATTTTTGTGGGTTCGCCAGTGTCCTTAATATTAATGGCCTTTAGTATGTTAGTAGGTATTGGTGGCAATTCATTATCTTCCATAAGATTAGGTCAAGGAAAAAAGGAAGATGCTGAATTAATATTAGGAAATGCTTTTGTATTATTACTTGTCATTTCCCTAAGTTTAAGTATATTAGGTTTAATATTTATTGAACCTATGTTAAGACTTTTTGGTGCCAGTGATAGTA
>CAZMBD010000070.1:0-11367 GCA_964564325.1 uncultured Clostridiaceae bacterium | reverse complement strand
ATTGAAATTTCCTTTGATAATAATCTAATGTATCAGGGTCTGTCCTAAATAATTCCACGGTTTTAAGAATTAAGTCATCAAAATCCAGTGCATTGTTTTCCTTTAGTTTTTTTTGATACAATGCATATAATTCTCCTACATTTCTATGATAATAATTATTATAGTTTTCATTAATATAAGTATCAGGCTCTATCATCTTATCTTTTAAGGAACTTATAGTATTTATAATTGCCCTATCCTTGTAAATATCTTTGTCCAAATCCATTTCCTTTATACATTCTCTCATAAGAGTAATTTGATCATCCCTATCATATATGGAGAAGGATTTATCATAGCCAATTTTGTCTATATTGTATCTAAGTATACGAACACAAATAGAGTGAAATGTCCCCATCCACATATATCCCGTATCTCCATCTAGTAATTGCTCTACTCTTTCTTTCATTTCATTTGCAGCTTTATTAGTAAAGGTTATTGCTAAAATATTTCCCGGGAAAATCCCCTTTTCATCTATTAAATATGCAATTCTATGAGTTAAAACTCTAGTTTTACCACTACCAGCACCTGCTAAAATTAATAAAGGTCCTTCTGTATGTAATACAGCCTCTTTTTGTCTATCATTTAAACCACTTATATAGTCCATATTTTCACCATCCATGTATAAACATTTGTTTCCTTTTTATTATATAATAATGAGAGGAATTTTGCCAATAAAAAACCTGGCATTGGGATACTAATTATAAATAAATTAGTATCCCAATGCCAGGCTATGATATTTGTTTTTCATCGTGTAAACAATACCTCTCCATAGCTAGATATGTGTTTTAAAAAGCCACTTTTATCACTTTTTTCTTCTATTAATATTGGTTCAATATTAGCGTGAATACCTCTTCTAATTTCGAAAAGTCGTGTTTCTTTCTCTATAAAACTACCCTCTACTTCATGTACTACAACCGCTATATCTATATCGCTATTTTCAGTATATGTTTCTTTTGCATAAGAACCAAATAAGATTATTTTTTCAGGATCAAATTCAGATACAACAATATCTACGAATCTTCTAATTCCACCTTCGATAGCTTCCCTATTGTCCATTTATATAACACCTCCGTGTCCTTTATTAGCTTAATGCAAAATTTTTCGTTTAATTCCTTCATTAGTCTTTCTTTATGACTAGGGTATCTTGCTTCTATATTAAGTGGTTCTAGTATATCCATTGTTTTTCTTATTTTTTCTGGTATTTCATCATAAAAATCCCCTTCTAATGATAACTTTAACAAGCTATGGGTGTAAGGGGGTGTTTCTGATTTTAAAAATACATAATATGCCTTAAAAATTTTCTCAATAGTTTGGTGCAACATAAAACCTACATATAAATATCTTTTCGTCTCCAACATAGCAATAGCTGTTTTATAATCATACTCTGCCATTTCAATCCAGTAAGAATAATTATTATCTTCCATAAATTATCACCTACTATTTTTATTTCATTATATCAAAATATTTAGTTAATTGCATTAAAAAAGATCTTATAAGCACTAATTAACCTCCAATATTTTCCTAAACATCTCATCTATGCCATGCTTTCCATCTGTTTGGTATATTATATTTATATCTAAAAAATCCTTTTTAGTAAAATGTGGCCTTTGGAAAACCTTTCTGACCTTGCTAATATCTGTATTAGATATTATAAATGAATTTAAAGAAATTTCCTGACCTTTATAACCTTTTAATTTGTCTTGTTTATCTTTTATAGTTTTTGCAAATTTTATCTTAGGATGTTCTAAACTACCCAACATTAGTATCCCCTTAGGATCTATAAATGTAATATATTGTTTATTATCTTCCTTAATCCATAATATAAAATCTGGATAAAAATTATCTGCCTCAAAAAAGCCTATGCCATTTCCTATAGATAGATTTCTTAATAAAAAGACCTCTTTATCCCCGCATATTTCTTGAAACTCTTTAGTCCCAACATAGCTTTTTAATTGCAATATAAAATCCTTTTCATTATTATCCAATCCTACTGGTATAGTTGTAATTTTATCACTTTGACATAATAATGGCTGAAAAAGATGTCTATCAAAATATACATTTTTTATGCCCTTTATCCCATTAAATTCTTCCAAATAAATATCCTCATTATCTATTAAATCCATTATATAATCAATTAAATCTTCATCTTTTTCTTTTACTTTGATAATATAATCTTTAAAATTTCCATCCCTTTCTTCTAATTCCCCATAAATTAAGTGTTCATCTTCATATTTTAATCTATTATTTCTATGAAATGAATTTATATATTTTTTTAATATAGTAATTATTATATTTTCAAGTTTTTCTATATCAGTAAATCTA
Organism: uncultured Clostridiaceae bacterium; assembly: GCA_964564325.1. Taxonomy (GTDB): domain Bacteria; phylum Bacillota; class Clostridia; order Tissierellales; family Tepidimicrobiaceae; genus JAAZMA01. Next base: position 9,006 of record CAZMBD010000070.1, on the reverse strand, counting down.
TATGGCTTTACATCCTTTGGATTGCAATATAATGTATATCTTTCCTGTTTAATTATTTCTTTCAAAATTTCCTTTGAAATCATTAAATTCCAAAATCCCCTAGATCTTTTATATTTGATTGTTTCTAAAAAAATCCTATCCCAATTACATAATTCTAAATATTTTTCTTCTATTTTTATAGTTTTCGGCCTTTCTTTTTTCTCTAAATCTAATAAATTGCCTGCTAATTTTTCAACTTTAGGTCTTAGATCGACTTCTACTGGCTTTGTTTCACCTAAACTTAATTCAATGAAAACATCATTCTTAAAATTAATGCCTTCTTGCAGTTCCAGTGTAAGTAAACCTTTATTTAAAAATTCTTTATTTGGTTTAATAGGCAATTCTATTTCCCTTATTCTATCTGTAATAATATCCTCAGAACGAAGGTATTCTTCAAATTCTTTCATATAATCTGCTCTAATACCAAATACATTTAATGTCTCTAATATTTCTATCTTCTGGGGGTGGGTTCTTTTTAATTTTAAAGGTATTTTTTCACTTCTTTTCAACAGACCTCCTAGCCCCCTTAATCTTACACCTCTTCCGAATATCTGGATTATTTGTGATCCTGCGCTTCTGCCTATATTTAATAATCCAATACTAGATACCCTATAACTATTCCATCCTTCAGTAAATTTCTTCGAGCCTATGAGAATATTTATATCTGAATCCATATTATTTATTTCTTTAAAATAAGATTCTGAAAATTCATCTTCCATAAACCATACAAAATCATGTTCTTCTAAATGTTTTTTAAACCTATTTGCATCGCCTATATTTACAATTCCAAAATATTTTTCTTCCCCCCTAATTTTAAGTCCTACTTCTCCTTCTGCCCTTTTTATATCATATAGCTCAAGTCTAGCATTGGTATTAGTTTTGCAATTGAATATTTCCTTTAATATATCTAAATATATTTCTTCTGAAGTATATTCTTGATTCTTAATATATTTAAAATTTTCTTCAAATATATCTTTTCCATTCTCGTCAACTAACCCACTGTCTCCCTTTAATATATCTTCAATTAATTTAATTATGTCTGCTTTCTTTTTAATAAAATTATCCATAAATTGCAGTATAAATCCAAGATCACTTATACTAGTTTTATCATCCTTAGTTAAATTACCACTTGCACTAACTGTATGCCCTACAAATATTAATAAAGGCTTTTCTAAATTGTATTCTTCTATTTTGTCTTTATTTTCCATATAATATTTTTTCTGTTCATAAAAAGATAATAGATTAGCTAATAGATAGACCTGACTATAGCCTTCAACTACATCATTTTTTAAATTAAGAATCCTATAATCTTTACCATATCCATCACCATGAAAATATTTATAAGAATAATCAAAAATTATGGATTTAGAATACTCTTCAAAATTATTTTCATAACAATTTAGAATGCTTTGTTTTTGAATTTCAGTTAATTTATATTCTTTTAACTTTTTTTCTAATTCATACTTAGACATATTAATATATGTTTCATTTTTATTTACTTTAAAAATATTATTTTTAATCTCTTCATCTAAATCAATATTTTCAATTCTTTGACTATAATATTCAGATTCATTCTTCCATGTATTAGATTTATGAATTTGACCATCTACAGCTTGACCAAATGTAGCACTATATTCAAATATAAAGCCCTTTTTAGCAAGTTCTTCTCTATTAGACTTCCACTTATCCCCAGTACTACCTCTATGGCCTTCGTCTACGAAAATTAAATTATTATTTTCCAAGCTACTAATTTCAACACTATCCCCTTCACCTTCTTTATCCTTTACTAATTTAGTTATTTCAATAACATAAATTGTATCTTCTTTCCCAAGGCCCATATTGCTTTCTATAAATAATTCTGCATTAATAGAGCTTTTTTCAAATTCCTCTAAATGCTGCCTAGATAATCCACTATTGGGTGTAATCAATATAATGTTGTTAATATCCTTATTACAATATTTTTTAAATTGTAAATAATTAATATGCATAATCAATGTTTTCCCAGAACCTGTTGCCATATAGAAAGCCAATTTATTTAGATCTTCTTCATAAAAATAAGAGTATTTATTTTTATCTTCATCAATTTTTTCATTTTCAATATCTACAAAATTATTAAGATCAACTATAAAATCTTTTCTATCATTATAATATCTATCTAAAAATATCTCGGTGAAAAGTATAGCTAAGTATTGAAAATATGTTAGCACTATAGGTTTATCCCTTTTTGTGTTAATATGATTAACATGTTCCATAATATTTTTATCATATTTCTCTATATTTAATTTTAAATTTGAATTAATATCTAATAAAGATGAATTTAATATACTATTTAGATAATTACTATGGCTAATGTCCTCAAAATCTTCCTCCACATTAAATAATACATCCCTTAAATTTGGTTCTTTTTCATCATCTGCTCTTAAGTCAGCAAATCTATTAACGCCAAAGAGAGATAAAAAATATTTATTTAGAATTAATCTATCATGTAATTTCAAATATACCACTTCCTCTACTCTTCAAACATAAGATTGTAGAACTGTTCTTCTATTAACAATGAACCTTTTACATAATTATCGCAATTTATATAGATTTTATCAAATTTATTGTCCTGAATTATTTCACTTTCAATAAACTCTCTATCTTTCTCCATATCTAGGTCCTCTACATTTCTCCATATTACTATGGTTTTTTCTTCATTGGCTTTTCCAATAATAGTTTTATACTTCCTATTTAGATTATTATATATTTTTACTTTTTCTACACTGAGACCAATTAGATAATTAAAAGTTTCCACTAAATCTACATTGGCAATGTCCTTATTTTCATTTTCTAATTTTATTTTATAATCAAAAGGTGTTTTAAATTTATCAATATCTAATAAAGACTTCTCTGTTTCATAATCTAACATATATCTTATTAAATAGTCGTCAAAATATTCTTCCATTTTTATTTGAGAACCCTCTAGTTCAATTTCTTTTTGGGCAAAACTTATATTTTTTAATGAATCTTCATATTGTTCAAGACGAATATATTTAAACATATGACTATGCCCCTTATAGTTTTTGGGTTTCCCCTCTTCCCAATGATCAGAGAACACTGCTTTTTGGATTCTTGGTTTTAAAACTGTATTAAAATAATCTCCCATTTCTATAAGGATATATTTGCGATTACCTTGGTCTTTTTTATTAAGTTTAATAATCGAATGAGCTGTTGTACCTGAACCTGCAAAGAAGTCTAAAATAATATCATTATTAATTGTATTCAATTTTGCAATAAATTCTGGTAACTCCAAAGGTTTATGATTTGAAAAGTTTACTTCAAATCCAAAGTTAGGATCTGCAAATTTTTGAACTGATTTTGGAGTATAATACTTTAACTTTTTTCTATATTTAGGTTTACCATCTTTAGCAAAAAAAACCTCTAATAATTCTTGACCCTTTTCATCAAATACTTTTTCACCCCTGATGTATGCCTCTATTTGTTCCTTATTTCTCCAACTTGATTTTAAAACAACATCATTCTTGAGGATACCATCTTGAAAGCACATTTCTCCAATTATTTCTATTGGCTCTTTATCACCTATTATTCCTTTAATAACCATATCTTCTCCCTCAAACCTTAAACCTTTTTTAAACATTATTTCCGATGTTGGATTTTTAGGTCCAGGTGCATTAGTTAATCTTTCTTCAGATATATTATCCTCAATATCATTTCTAAAAAATGGATTTAATACATTTGCATCTAATGCATATGGCAAAATATATTCGTGTCCCCTAGCTATATGACCTTTATTGGTACCATCTGGAATGTGCCAAATTAAAGTTCTATTTAAAAAATTGTTTTTACCATATATTAAATCCATTAATATTCTTAAATTACTAACTTCATAATCATCACAACTAACCCAAATGGTTCCTTGATTATTAAGAAGATGTTTGGAAATTTTTAATCGATCTGACATACAAGATAACCATGAAGAACTTTTATATCCATCTTTGTACATAAAATCATCATTTTTAGTATTATAAGGTGGATCAATGTATATACTTTTTACTTTCCCTTTATATTTCTCCTGCAATAAATTCAATCCCTGATAATTTTCACTATGTATCAATAATCCATCTGTTTCCTCATCTAAATTTTCAAATGAAGATAGCAATTTATTTTTAAATTCTTTGTGAAAAAATTGGGTATCTATGACAAACTTTTTTAATTCTTTATTGTCTATTAAATTCTTTTCACCATAATATAAATCCTCTATATCTTTTACATCTTCATAATATAAATTCTTCCACTCTTCCAATTGTCTATTATTTGACAATATTTCTTTAAATATATCTTCTCTTATATCTTCTGATATTTTATCTAATGTTAAGCAATATTCTGATTGTAGAACAAACTTTTTCTTTGTAAATAATTTCTTCTGGAAATTTTCTATTGAATCTAAAAATTCTATAATCCTCTCACATATATCCCTTAATGCTTGAATTTTAATTAAATATTTTCTTATATCGTCAACATTATTGCTATTTAATATATCTAAATCTAATATTTCATTTTTAATATAAAAATCTAGTTCTCTATTTAAAAAGCCTTTTAAATCTTTGTGAATAAAATAATCTGATTTGTTTTTCTTTGTATATTTATATATATGTTTTTCTAATATCGATTTATTTGGATTATCAGATTTGTTTAGTAACCAGTATAAATTGTCTATATCATCTTTTTCTAATTTATTTTTTATTTCCTTAAAAATATATTTATTAATATCATTTTGAATGTTTTGCGTTTTATATTTTTTCTTTTCTTCTTCTGTTAATGCACGATATTCAAAATAAATATTTAATAACTTGTTTTCTTTTTCATATTGAAAAAAATCTTCATGTAATAAAAAATATCTAGTTTCATCTGGTTTAATATTATTTTTGTCTAATTCGGCATTATTTACTTTAAATTCTACTTTTACACCAATTGTTTCTTTTTCAAATGAATATCTGATAAAGTCCTCACTGGTTTTTACATAGTACTGATCTTTATTTGCCCAATGCAAATATACTTCTTCTCCATTGTATGGAACTACATATTTATTTTCTTTAGAATATCTCATTTGAGATATAAAATCTCCATTATCATAATATCTTTTAAAAAAGTTGTAAATATGTTCATATACATCAATTTCATCTATAGGATTTTTATCATTATATTTTTGTAATTCTTCTTTTATCCTATTATATTTATCACTTTCAGTATAATCAATAACACCAAGTTCTTTTAAACCTTCTTCAATTTCTTCCAATTTTTCTTCTAATTCTTTTTTATTACTACCTTCAATATTTATCAATGCTTCATCGATATATTTGTCTAAATCATTTTCAATAAAGTCATTAATTTCTTCCCTCTTTTGATTCATTATTCTATAAATTCCAAAGTCTAAATCAGAACTTTCTATCCTAAACAACTCTTTTAATAACTCTTTTAATTTTTCTCTTGAATTCATATTATTTCTCACTCCACTATAATTTATTATTTGATAAAAGGCATGCTAGTAATATGCTTAAAAGCCAAGATATTAAAATTTAGAAATTCCTTCTAAGATTTTTGGTTCATTAATTTTCGATTTTCCAAAGCTTATATATATTGTTTCTTTTTTCAAATGCTTCTGCCCCACCTTCCATAATATCAACAACCTTTGTTTGCATTTCAGGTACATCAATACTTCCACATTCAATATCAATCTTTTCATCACTATAAGAAGTAGCAATTATTTGTTCTGCATCACCTAAAACTGGAATATTAGCATTATGAGTTGCAAATATAAATTGAACTTTAGGTTTTTTATCTTTTATTGAAGTTATTAATTCCTTATAAATTACCTTATTATCTAAATCATCTTCAGGCTGATCAATTATAATTAAATCATTATCTTCTTGTGTTAAAATAAATAATACTAAAGCTGATGCCCTTTGCCCTAGAGAATGTTGACTCAAGGGTTTATTATGATAATTAATGTTAATTTTATTAGGTACTCTAGTTTTAATTATTCCAGACATATCTTGTTCAAATTTATCTAAAACTGCATTGTATTCCCTGTCAGTAATTATTTGTTTTAGTTTTGAACCATTATTGAAATAAGCATCTTCAAAAATCGCTACAAAATCAGAAAACCCTTCACTTATCTTCTGATATTTATTTTCTGTAATACCTGTCCCTTGAAATTTTATTCCTAATAAATTTTTAAATTCATCTTTATTACCCTTTAAAACAATATCAATCACTAAATTGTCTTGGTTATTATTAATCCTATCAATTTCATTTTTGTAAATATTTAATTCTTCTAACAATAACTCTTTTCTTTCTCTTATATGTTTTTTTATATTTGATTCACATTTACCTTTTTTTGATTGTCTCTTCTTCAGTTCTAATATTTGATTATTGTTAGTTTGAATTAGTGTTGAATATGAAACATAATCATCAGCACTTAAATTTGGAACATCTATTTCTCTTTTTATTTTGGCAAACTCTTCCCTAAGACTTTCAGCTTCCTTATTTAATTGTTCCTCCAACGAAATTATTCTCTGAATAATTTCTTCAGCTTTTTTCAATTCGCCCTTTATTGTTTCCAATAAAAATATATATTCATTTATATACTGGCCAAGAATATCAAATACTTCTTCATTATATTCAGTTGAATAACTTTTTAATTTTTCTAAGTCTTCTATTAAACCTTCATTAACCTGTCCTATTAGTGATTCATAAATATTATTTAAATCAGTTTTTACTTTCTCAATCTGTACCTTATCTTTACTAAATGTTGCTTGTTTATTAAGCTTATCTGCAACGCCCATTTTTTCAAACATTTTCATTTTGTATTTTAAATCTGAATTCTTGTCCTCTAAATCTTTTATTTTAAAATCAATATCATCTAAATTAACCCAATTATCAATTTCACGAATTAATTCTTCCTCTTTGATTGATATCCTTTCTCTAACATCATCTAAACTATCACCTAATAATTTATCTAAAAGGTTAATCTCGTATCCATCTTCTGTTTGTGATAAATCCTTCTGGCCAAAATATAACGGGTTAGTAATTATGGTGTTTATAGATATATTTACATCTTTACCTGTATCGTCTATAATATTTGGTGTTTCGTTTAATATTCGCTCTATTTTATAAGGCCTTCCATGTTTGTCTATAACATCTAAAATCAATTTACCTCCTGAGCCCAAGGTGTTTTCCACTAATCCTACTTTGTATTTTTTATCCTCTCCTGCATCTAAATTCAATCCATATCTTAATACTTCTAGAATAGACGACTTCCCACTCCCTCTAATTCCAATTAAAGTATTTAATTCATGTGATAAATAAATAATTTGACCATAGAATTTCCCCCCTATAAAACTAATCGATTTTATATATGAATGATTAGCTTTCTTTGGTTCTTTTGATATTTTTGAACTATGATCCCTTAAGGCTAATTTAACAGCATCAAATGTAAATGTACCTAGTTTAATATAACAGTGGTCGCCTTTTCCAATATCATCTATGCATTTCGGATCTGAGCCTTCAACAAAAGCCAATTCATATCCAAGCCAACCTTTTAACTTTTCAATATTGTCTATTGTTCTTAATTTTTGAAACCCATAAACTCTTTCCTGGAATTCTAGTGTGCTAACAAGACTTTGAATAAGTCCTCCACCAAGTTCTTTTATAAACCCACTATCTTGCTCAATATGTGCAAAAATAATAAAATAATCCTTATTAAATTCATCAAGCTTTTTTATAGTACTTATTAAATCTAAATTACATCTTGTATTCCTATTTTCCCTATTATCAATACCTGTAAATATCTGATTCAAGAAATTGTTTATGTCATCATTTCCATTTGCGAGCCAATCTTCCTCTTTAAAAGCAATCAAAGTATGTATACCATTCCGCCCCTCTTTTACCGTTAATTCTACACCTGGTATTAGAAAAATCCCCTTCTGCCGTGCTCTCTTCTTTAAATTTTTAAATTCATGCTTATTAAACTTATTATGATTGGTAATAATCCCCACTTTTATATCCTCTTTGTCAAGTTTATCTACATATTCATAATAAAAATTATCACCTGAATAATTAAATTCCTTATCTTTTTCTGTATGTAAATGAAAATCAGCCCTTAGCCACCTAGCACCAGCCTTAAACATATTATCCCCCTTAGTTTAATAATAGAACAAAATTTTCTTTTATTCACTTCCCCCAAATTATATTTATAAATTTAATTTTGCAATAAGAAACAAAATGAATTGTTAAAAACTTCCATTAACTAAAAGTTTCCTAATATGCTTTTGCTAACATATAGCTTATTTATAAGTACACTCCTCAGGCGTTATACACCATAATACTATTGTACTTCCTATAATATTTAACATGTAAGTAGTCCTTGTCATAATACCTTTCCAAATCCTATAACATCGCCATCTACCATAATTGATATTTAACATTTGGGGATATCACACTCATATGCTGAATTCCTATATCTATTAATACATCCTTATTATATCATACTAGTTATTTTTATACATAAATGTCATGATACCCACTACCAGCACCTGCTAAAATTAATAAAGGTCCTTCTGTATGTAATACAGCCTCTTTTTGTCTATCATTTAAACCACTTATATAGTCCATATTTTCACCATCCATGTATAAACATTTGTTTCCTTTTTATTATATAATAATGAGAGGAATTTTGCCAATAAAAAACCTGGCATTGGGATACTAATTATAAATAAATTAGTATCCCAATGCCAGGCTATGATATTTGTTTTTCATCGTGTAAACAATACCTCTCCATAGCTAGATATGTGTTTTAAAAAGCCACTTTTATCACTTTTTTCTTCTATTAATATTGGTTCAATATTAGCATAAAAATCCATCTAAACATGCCTCCTTTACTATCATTTTATATAACTGAATATAGCC
>CAZMBD010000069.1:0-11370 GCA_964564325.1 uncultured Clostridiaceae bacterium | reverse complement strand
CATTACTAATTGAGTTAAGTCATTACTTCCTATACTAAATCCATCTACCATTTGAGCAAATTCTTCAGCTTCAAATACTACAGATGGAACTTCTGCCATTATCCAAATTTTAAAGCTATTATTTTGAACTAAACCTTCTTCTGCCATAATTTGTTTTACTTTTTCTAATTCCCAGGTAGTTCTTACAAAAGGTAACATTGCCCAAACATTAGTAAGTCCATATTCTTCTCTAACTTTTTTCATGGCTCTACATTCTAATCTAAAGCCTTCCTCATATGCTGGAGAAATATATCTAGACACTCCTCTCCAACCAATCATAGGATTGTTTTCTATTGGTTCTACTTCATCTCCACCCTTTAAACCTCTAAACTCATTAGTCCTAAAGTCTGAAAGTCTTACTACCACTGGTCTAGGATAAATTTCTTGAGCAACCATCATTATTCCTTCTGACATCTTATCTATTAATAACTGACCTTGATTAGTCTTTACTAAATACATAGGATGTGCACCTATCATATTAGAGAAAATGAACTCAGTTCTCATTAAGCCGATACCATCAAATGGAAGATTCTTGTATCTTCCAATTATAGAAGGTTCACCTAGATTCATATATATTTTAGTAGCCGTAATAGGTGCTAATTGATGTATTGTATCTTCATTTAAAACTGCACCTGAAGAAACAGAAACATTCTCTTTTTCTTTTTTATCTTCTTGCAATACTTTGCCTTCATATACTACTCCTCTAGTAGCATCTACAGTTATTTCCATACCTTCTTCTAAAATTTGAGTAGCATCTTTAGCACCTACAATACATGGTATTCCTAGTTCCCTAGAAACTATTGCAGCATGGCAAGTTCTACCACCTTCATCAGTTACTACTGCACTAGCTCTTCTCATGGCTGGTACCATATCAGGATTAGTCATTATAGTTACTAATATATCTCCATCTTCTACTCTAGATATTTCAGAAATATCTTTAATGTTTTTAACCTTGCCAGTTCCTATACCTGGGGATGCAGGTAAACCTCTAACTAACATCTTTAATTCTTGTTCTTCTTGAACTTTCTCCACTGTAGTTCCTCCCTTTAAAGTAGTTATAGGTCTTGATTGCAATATATATAATTCTTTAGTATCCTTATCAAAACCCCATTCTATATCTTGGTGCTTTCCATACATTTTTTCTATTTTTAAACCATATTCTGCTAATAAAATTATTTCTTCATGACTTAAACATTGTGCATTTATCTTTTCATTACCAATATATTCTCCTACGCTAACTTCTTCTGTTCCTACTCCTATATCCTTTTTGACTATCATTACTGTTTTATCTGCTATATGTTTTTCTACTATTTCTTTGTTTTCCTTCTTTACTATATATTCATCTGGAGTGACTGTACCTGATACTACTGCTTCTCCTAATCCCCAGCTTGCATTAATCATTATCTCTTCTGTATTGCTATCTACAGGATTTGCTGTAAACATAACACCAGATTTTTCGCTAAATACCATTTTTTGCACTACTACAGAGATACTTACTTCAAAATGATCAAATTTTTGAACTTCTCTATAGTATATAGCTCTAGCAGTCCATAAAGATGCCCAGCACTTTCTAATATGATTTAATAATTCTTTATCTGTCTTTATATGAAGATAAGTATCTTGTTGTCCTGCAAAAGATGCCTCTGGTAAATCTTCTGCTGTAGCAGAAGATCTAACTGCAACTTCTACATCATCAATTTCTACTTTCTCATTTAATCTACCATAAGCTACTACAATTTCCTGTGCTAAATCCTGTGGAATTTCAGCTGCATTAATCAATTCTTGAATTTCCTTACTAACTTTTTGTAATTCCATAGAATCTTCAATATTTAAATCAGTTATTTTTTCTTTTATTTTTTTGTTTAAATTTGCTTTTTCAATAAAATATCTGTATGCTCCAGCTGTTACACAGAATCCTGGTGGTACATCTAATCCATTTTGAGTAAGCTCACCTAAATTTGCTCCCTTCCCACCAACTATTGGTATATCATTTTTGTCAATTTCCTCAAACCACTTGATATATTCTAATTTTTCCATTAAATATACCTCCTACTTTCGATTTTTATATATATATTATAGCATATATAAATATATATGCTATACTTTTTAGTGATTTTTTTATTAATTTTTAAAAAAACAACCAAATACTTGGCCGTTTTAATTAACTTTCTATTAAATTTTTATTTTATCCATTTATAAATAAAAAAACCCCGTAATAAATACGGGATTAGAAAAGGCAACCGTTACAGAACAAAACCACTAAAAGTAGGAAGAAAAATAATAAAGAATCATCGTTTCTATCAAACCAGCACTCGTTGTTAAATAATACAACTAATAATAAGAAAAAGAATAACAATTCGTCATTCATTCCCCCTAAAATTCCTCCGATACCACAACTTTTTTTACCTGCAATATTAGTATTCTCTACCATTAAAATAACCTCCTTGTTATTTACTATCTATTTTATATTATGTATATAGCTTTAAAAATGTTACGTTTTTATTCCAAAATAAAAAAACACAGTAGTTTCCCACTGTGTTTAGAATATATCACTAAATAAAAATAATAGTAAAAATATGAAAAAAATATTATTGTCAAAAAAGCCAAAATTCCCCTCTCCACAACTACATAATAGCAATAGTATTAAAAATATGAATAGTATGTTTCCGCTGCCACCCTTGCATAAGCTTTCTACTATTCCATCTAACATATGAAAACCTCCCAAAATTCATTTTATTATATACTATTCGTAGTATAAATTTTGGTTACAATTTTTTGATTACACCTACCCCATATAAGCTTCTTCATCTAATATAATAGTAAGATTAGGATGAAGTAAAAGCATAGATGCAGGTAATTCTGTAGTTATCTTATCTGCTTTTAACAATTCTTTAATAATATTTGCTTTTTTGTTTCCATTGGCTAATAAGATTATTTTTTTAGCTTTCATTATAGAGCCAATTCCCATAGTTATTGCAGTTTTAGGAACTTCCTCTATTGAATCAAAAAATCTAGAATTAGCCTGAATAGTAGATCCTGTTAATTTTACTATGGAAGTATTTAAATTTAGTTTTCTATCCGGTTCATTAAAGGCAATATGACCATTTTCACCTATCCCTAATATTTGAAGATCTATACCACCTTTTTTTTCTATTAATTCATCATATTCCTTACAATGTTTTTCTGGACTTTCTGCCTGCCCATCTGGGATAAAAGTGTTCTCAAGATCTATATTTATATGATCAAATAAAATATCTTTCATAAAATAATGATAGGAATTAGGATGTTCATTATCTATTCCCACATATTCATCTAAATTAAAAGTTATCACTTTTGAAAAATCTAATCCATCTTCTTTATGCAATTTTATTAATTCTTTATATAATCCCACTGGAGTACTACCTGTGGCTAATCCTAGCACAATATTTGGCTTGTTTTCTATCTCCTCACTTACTATTTTTGCAGCTGCTTTACTTAAACCATCATAATCTTTTTTAATAATTAATTCCATAATTTTGCCTCCTATGATATTTTTTTAGGTTTAAATTTTATATAATCAGAAGAAACACAAAAAAACTGTATTCCATAAATATTCCCTTCTACGGCATACCTATGACCTTCTGCATGTAAATGACCATAGATACAAATATCTACATTATATTTTAACATAATGTCTACAAATTTATTTGGTTTAGAATTCATGTTAAAAGGTGGATAATGTATCATCACAATTTTTTTATCTACTTTTTCTGTCATCTTAGATAATGATAATTCTAATCTACGGAGTTCCCTATTAAATATTTTTTCATCTTGAGAGTCAAAATCCTCCATATCTTCTGATATCCACCCTCGTGTTCCACAAATTCCAATGTTTTCATGAATATAATAGTTATTTTGTATAAATTTTATAGTTTTTAAATCTAATTCTCTTAATTTTTTTGGCCCCTCCCACCAATAGTCATGATTTCCCTTGGTTATTATTTTTTTACCTGGTAATTTATCTATTTTTTTTAGATCATAATAGGCTTCTGAAATTTTTAATGCCCAAGAAATATCTCCCGGTAGTAATACTAAATCATCTTCTTTTATTATTTCTTTCCAATTATTAAATATTTTATTTTCATGTTCTACCCAATGTTCTCCAAATATATCCATTGGCTTTTCCTTGGAAAAATCTAAGTGTAAATCTCCAATTCCATATATCAAACACATCACTCCTACTTTACTTAAACTTTAACATTAAGGGCGAAATGGCTTAACCATCAGTTCCAGATCCTTAATGTGATAGTTTAATTAAATTATACTTTAAGCCTATTTCATCTAATATTTGTCTTTCTCTATGATGACAAGTAAATAATATTATTTGCCTTTCATGACTAATTTGATGTAAATACTCTATTATATTTCTAAGTCTTTCATCATCATACTGAATAAAACAATCGTCTAATATTAGAGGTAAAGATTGTCCCTTTATGGAAGATATAATGCTAAATCTTAATGCAAAATACAATTGATCCATAGTTCCTCCACTTAATGAATCTATAGGAACTATTTCCTGAGTCATAGGATTCTCAATAGAAATATTTAAATCCTCATCTACTTTTACTTCATTATATCTACCATCTGAAATAATGTTTATTATTTCACTTACTTCTTTATTAATAGTTGGTGCAAACTGATGATGTATTTCCTTAGATATATTTTCTATAGTTTCCTTAGATATATTTATGGACTTAATTTCATTTTCATAATTCTTAATTTCAGTTTTTAATCTCTCTATTTCCTCTTCAACTAATAAAAATTCTTTTACATCTCGATTTAGATTTTCTATACGTTCTTCTAAGCGGGAATTTGTATCCCAATATTTCTGTAAATTAAATTTTATGTTTTCTATCTCCTGAATTAACTCAAATTTATCTGCATATTCTATATCTATTAAATCTTCATAATCATAAGATTTGATTTCTTCTTGTATCTCTTCTAATGTACTATCTCCCAATGTTTTTTCTAATATTTGAATTTTATTTTCTTTTTCTTTAATTAATTCTTCATATTTCTTCTTTTTATCTAGACCCAGTTTGAAATCTTCTAAATCCTTAACATTATTCTCTCTTTTAATTCGTTCCATTTCTTCTCTTGATCTTTGAATACTGTCTTTACTAGTATTTAGATTTAAAGTAACTTTGTCCCTGTTTTCTTGTAATTTTTTAATTTCTTCTTTTTTAATTCTATAATTTCTATCCTTAAAATAAATATCTTCTTTCAATTTTTTTAATTCGAATTTGGAATTACAATTGTATTTTTCTAATAATTCTTTTTGAAAACTTTCTATATCTATTAATCTTTTATCTCTTTCCTTTTCACTCTTTTCTATATCCTCAAACTCTATGCTTATTTTCTCTGTTTCAGATATAATTTCTTTATATAAATTTCTTCTAATAAATGCTAATACCCCTAAAACAATGGGAAACGCTATAAATAATGGATTTACAAAAACTAATCCTATGGACACTATACTTAATATAAAAAACATCATCATAGATGTTCGAAGACTTTTTCCTTTGTCTTTTTTATCCCTTATTTCTGAATTTAATAAATCCAATTTATTTTGCTCCCTATTTATCATTATATTATTTTTTTCTTCTTCTATTTCATCAAAATTATCTAAATCGCTATAAAATTTTTCTACATCAATACCATTTATTATATTTTCATCTACTTCTTTAATTGCAGTATTTAATTCTTTTTCTATCTCTTCTAAAGTATTATTTAACTTCTGAATTTCTTTAGATATATACTCCTTATCTCCTTCTAATTTTATAGCCAAAGCATAGTCATCAAAAGACAGTTCACTATATTTTTTAAAATTAGTAATTTCTTCATCTATTTTCTTTAATTCAGATTTTATATTTATTCCTTCTTCATAAATCTTCTTTTTCTCTAAGATTTCTAATTGTTTTAATTTATTATTTAATTCTTCTAATTTGTTTTCTTGTTTTTCAATTTTTTCTTTTAATTTAAAGGATTCTATAATTTGTCTATTATATTCTTCCTTACTTTCCATAAGTTTTCTTCTATATACTATCAAGTCATTTAATTCATTAATTGCTTTTCCATAGGGTTTAGTATAAGCTTTTTCAGTGCCTATAGCATCTAGTTTTTTATCCAACTTATTAATTGCATTTTTTACAGATATATCATCGTCTAAACTAGTACTAATATTAGCTAATCTATCTCCCAATTCCTTAGACAAATCCGATTCTATTTTATTTTCCAATTGCTTAATAGATATAGTATTGTTATAAACCATATTGTTAAAATCAAAAAAATAAATACCTGGAAGATTATCCTTTAATTTCTCTCCTTTATCTATTTTATCTGTAACATCTATTCCTACTAAATCATCATATACTTTTACCTTGCCTTTTTCAAAATCTCTTTCAATTCTATAAACTTTTCCTTCTTGAAGTAATTTAAGAACACCAGCATAATTTTGATTATTCCAAGGTCTATATTTTTCTAATCCTTCTAAATAATTTCTTCTTTTAGCATAGGGTTTTAGAAAACCATAAAACATTCCATCTATAAAATTATGTATAGTGGTCTTTCCCGATTCATTTTCCCCGTACAAAATATTTAATCCTTCTTCTAGATGAATTATTTTATTTTGAAACTTTCCGAAGGAAATTAGGTTTAATTCTTTTAAAATCATATTTCCACCTTTCCTTCCATCAGTACCTCTAAACCCATATATAATGCATTCTTTACTACCATATCCTCTAAGTTTTTCTTTTTCATTTCCCTTATAAAGTAGCCAATTATATTATTGGAGTTTTCATCTTCTAAACTATCTAAATCATAATCTATAATTGTATTATCAATTAATTCCAGATGATAAAAGTCATTTTCTAAATCTTTTATTAAATTATCTAAATCTATATGTCTATCTATTACGCCTTCTAAATCTATTCTATACAAATTTCCATTTGAACTATCTTTTCTGCTACATTCCCTTATGGAATTTAAAATATCTAAATAATTCATATTTTCATTAATTTCTATAGTCTCTTTTATAAATTTTCTTTTACTAAAAGGAATAAACTCAATTTCTGTATTTCTATTATCTATTATACCTTGAATAATTCCATGTTCGCCAGTTTCTCCAAAGTTTAATGGCTCTGGACTACCACAATAGGCCATTTTATTTGAAAAAACTTCAGCTTTATGAATATGACCTAATGCTACATAATCAAAACCTAAATTGCTAAGATAATTTTTGTCTAAGGGTAAATAAACACTATCTTTGCTAAATACATCTCCGTGAATTATTAATATATTAGTTTTTCCATCATCTAGTTTTTGAAAATCCATAAAAATATTTTTATTGTTTTCAGCCGTATCCCAACTATAACCATAGACACATACTCCCTTATCTTCAAAGACTTTTTTATCTAAACCTCTACTATGAAATATACTTATATTTTGAGGCCAATCCACCATATAATATAGAGAATTTTTATTTAATGTATCGTGATTTCCTGCAGTGATTATTATATCCACATTTGTAGCCTTTTCTAAAGTACTTTTAAGTCTTTTCATATCTCCTAAAGTAAAATATTCTTTCTCAAATAAATCTCCAGCTATAAATAAAAAATCTACTTTATCTTCTATGGCCTTGTCTACTATCCGTTCAAATGTATGCCAGAGCTCTATCCTCCTTCTATCTGCTATTTTTTTTGGAAAGGAGGATTTTTTAAATTGAAGTCCTAAATGTAAATCCCCAGTATGTATAAATTTAATCATAAATTATGCCTCCGTTCTATTTATATAACTAAATTATACCATAAATTTGTTTTTTTAAAAAATAAATAACTCTATGATATATATTACATAGAGTTATTTATAATATATTTAATTATGCCATTTCTACTGTAAATAAGATTTGCTGTCCAGCTTCTACTTCTCCACTATTTTTTCTAATTTCTTTCACTTTATCCATATTAGTTATGATAATTGGGGTTATAGTAGATTTTTTTGCCTCTTTAATTTTTTCTATATCAAATTCCATTAGTAAATCTCCTTTTTTAACCACTTCACCTTCTTGTAAAATTCTATTGAAACCTTCTCCTTTTAACTCCACCGTATCTAATCCAATATGAATAAGTATTTCTAAGCCTTCCTTAGATTGCAAGCCAATGGCATGGTTAGTAGGGAAAATAGTTACTATTGTTCCATCTACTGGCGATAATATTTTACCCTTCTTTGGTTCTATAGCTAAGCCATCTCCTATCATCTTGTCTGCAAACACTTTATCTGGTACTTCTTCTATAGGTAATATATTTCCTGTAATTGGCGATGCTAATTCTAGGGTCTTATTTTTTTTGAAAAATTTAAGCATATCTATTTCTCCTCTTTTAAGTAATTCTTATATTTTATAGAAAATAAGAATACTAGTCTCTTCTGCAGCTGGCCTATTTTTTACGTTTTCTTTTATCGTACTTACTCTTTTTTAAAAGTACAGTCATTATATTTGCTTTCCCCTTCTCCACATCTCCTTTTAATTTTTCCAAAGATTCAACTCTTCCCATATTAGTTATCATTATAGGTGAAACTAAAGACTTTCCTTTTTCTTTTAATAATTCTAAATCCGCTTCTAAAATTACATCTCCTTTACTTACTTTATCCATTAGACTTACATGTTGTGTAAAGCCCTCACCTTTTAGTTTAATGGTATCTAAGCCTATATGTATAAGTAATTCAATACCATCATCGGATGTAATTGTTAAACAGTGATTACTTCTATAGCTGCTAGTAATTTCTCCATCAAAAGGAGCTATTACTTTTCCATCTGTTAATTCGATTGCAATGCCATCTCCTAATCTTTTATCTGGAAATTCTTTATCTTCTACTTCTTCTAATGGAATTATTTTTCCCGTCATAGGAGATAGTATTTCTATTGGTTTTTCTTTTTTAAAAAAATTAAACATAAAGCCACCTCTTTTACATTTTATTATGAATATTATATCACAAAATTATAATTTCATATCCTATTTTATACCTCTAATTCCCATAGTTTAAATTAAATTTATTATTAAATCTATTATATCTTCATGAAAACCTGATGATATTTCCTTTATATTACATATTTTTATATACTTTTTCACTATATCCTCGTATCGTAATTTAAGTGTCCAATTATCTAAAATTATAACTCCTTCAGCATTATAAATAGTACTTACTATATAATAGCCTATGGCATATAAATTAAGCTTTTCTAATTTTTTATAAAAATTTTTTCTATTTTTAATATCTATTATAATTTCATTTAATAATTCAAATTCATCTTTTATTAATAATAAATCTCGACTATTTAAGGTACCTGTTGGATCATCAATTTTAAGAATAGATCCATGCTGCACTAGAGAGGCAATTCCTTCTTCTATAATTTTTCCCATTAATCCATAAATCTTACCATTATTTATAAAAACTATTTTAAGTAAAAAAAATAATCTAATTTTTAATGAGATCCTTCTACTATGATAGAATTCATGACTAAGAATTTTTATAAATTCCTCTGTATTATTTATATATTTCCCATAATTAATATATATTTTATCTCTAGTAATAGTAAAACCTCCGTCATTACCACCTAGAAATAAATATATTTTACCACTTGTCTTCATGCCTTCAGGAATTATTTTATATATATTTTTCATAGCCTTATCTAATATGTATTTCTCATGTCCCATTATATAATTAATATCTTCTTCCAATTCTTTTAATTTCTTTTTTGCTATATAAAATTCATATTTATCTTTATAGTTTTCATCATATATTACTTTTTCTAATTCTTCTTTGATATTTGTATCCTGGCCTATGGACCTTTGATATTCTAAAAATCCTCTCATTCCCTTTGTTTTAATTAATTTTTTAAAACTTTTTTCGTCAAAATAATCCTTCTGCAAAAAATTCATCATAACTATTAGGCTATCTATATTGAATTCCAAATTATCCCTCCTATTCCCAAAAGCCTATATTAAATATATACGACTAATAGGAATAGGGTATGATATTATTTATATTATTTCTTCTGTAGTTTTAAGCCATTTTTTAAAATTAAGCATCCGGCTCATTGCCTCATTATATCCTTGTTCATATAATTTATTTAATTTATCTGTGTCCTTTTCTAATCTATCTACATCTAAGGGTGCAATAGGTCTGAATACATAGATAAAACCTTCTTCCTCTAAATTTCTAATCTTTTCTAAAGTGATATTGTATTTAATATGTCTAGATTCTATTGCATCTAAAATTTTAGGATATTCTTTTAAAAAGTGTTTTGCAAACAATCCTAATGACTGTTGTTCTTTACGATAATCTTCATTTCTAGTAAGCACTACTACATTATAACAATTTCCATCTTCTATTGATTTTTCTATTGGAATAGAGTCTGAAATGCCCCCATCAAAATATAATTTTCCATTTATTTTTACTGGTTCGGAAATAATAGGCAAACTGCTAGATGCTCTTAAAACTTTATTCATAAAATCAATACCATTATTTTTAGCTTGAGATTTTTCAAAGTATATGGGTTGACCTGTTTTGCAATCTGTAACTCCAACTTTAAATATTACTGAAGAATTTAAAAAAGTAGTATAATCAAAAGGTACTAATTCATTAGGCAATTTATCAAATAAAAAATCCATATTAAAATAACTTTTTTCCATAATCAAATGTTTAAAACCAGAAAAATCTTCATGATTGGCATAATCCACAAATACTTTTTTGTTCCTTTCTCTCTGTTCTGCTACAAAATTAGCTCCATTATTAGCTCCTGCTGATACTCCAATTACATAGGGAAACTTTATATTTTCATCCATAAAGGCTGCCAGGACTCCTGATGTATAAGCCCCTCTCATTCCTCCCCCTTCTAGGACGAGGCCAGTTTTTTTATGCATAATTATCACCTCCAAAATTTTTAGCCTTCCCGTCAACCCTTATATATATTGTACACCTATTTACATATTTTTGCATACTATATTTTGAGGGGGTTTGTAAAATGAATAAGGAAACTGCATTTGCTAAAATTATAGGTGGCAATTTAGCACCTAATTTATATGGTAATATCTTTTTCGATGATATACCAGGAGGTACTGAAGTTTATGTAGAAGTCTGGGGTTTACCTTTATATGAACCTGCAAAAGATGATAAGGATCCCATAGGTCCCTTTGGTTTCCATATACATAGTATTGGTGTATGCGAAATAAAAGATCCTGAAAATCCATTTGAATCAGCAGGGGGCCACTATAATCCAACAGATCAGCCCCATGG
>CAZMBD010000068.1:0-11616 GCA_964564325.1 uncultured Clostridiaceae bacterium | reverse complement strand
TAGTTGTCTAGGTTCATTCGCCATCCTCTTGCGAGGTGACTTTTATACTATAACATTTTTGTTTTTCTCTGTCAAGGTTTTTTTAAAACTTTTTTTATTTTTTCTATTTAAGCTTTACTATCCCCTGACAGCTATTTTACTATACCAAATTTTTTTTACTTTGTCAACAATTTTTAAAATAAAAATTTCATTTCCTTTTCTATTATATATTTGATAAAATGAATTAGGTATGTTCTATAAAAATATGTTCTATAGAAAAAGGAGGTGATTTAAATTGGATTTTAGACAGTTGGAAACTTTCATAGAGGTAGCTAATTCAAAAAGTTTTTCTCGTGCTGCCGAAAAACTATATATAACCCAACCTACCGTAACTAATCATATTCAAAATCTAGAAAAAGAACTAGGAACTATTTTAATTAATCGATCTGGAAAAAACATTTCACTAACTGAAGCTGGCAATTTACTTTATAAATATGCTATCAATATAGTGAATTCCTGTGAAATGGCTAAATTTGACCTTGCAATGCATAAAGGGCGTATACAAGGGCATTTGAATATTTTTTCATCTTCAGTTCCTCGAAAATATATTTTGCCTCAAATTATCAAGGATTTTTCTAAAAAATATCCTGATGTATCCTTTGCATTATCAGATAAGGATTCAAAAAATGTAGTACAGTCCATATTAAATGCAGATACAGATTTTGGAATTGTAGGGGCTAAGTATCCTTATAATAGTTTAAACTATATAGAACTAATGGAAGATCAATTAGTTCTAATTACACCTAATAATTCCTCTTATACTCAACCTAATCATTCTTCTTTAAAACTAAATGCAATTCTAAATGAAAAATTTATTTTTAGAGAAAAAGGTTCTGGAACAAGAGAACTATTAGAAGATAAATTAAAGAAAAAGAAAATAGATGCAAGTGAATTATCTGTTTTTGCCTATATTGAGGATACAGAAACCATTAAGGAACTAGTAAGTTTAGGACTTGGTATTAGCTTTATATCTCAAAAAGCTATAAAAGATGATATACAATTGGGAAAATACAAGGTTTATTATGTAGATGATTTAAATCTTTATAGAAAATTCTATTTTGTATATCATAATAAGAGACAATTATCACCATTAAATGAAACCTTTAAGAAATTTGTTTTAGATTATATAGAAAAATCTTCTATATGAAATCTAAATACCTTGCCTTCGGCGAAGTGCAATTAAAAAAACCAAGGAGCAATATTGTACTCTTTGGTTTTTTTAATTTATATTTTTTTTATACTATTTTTAAACGCAAATATTGCAGCTTGAATTCTATCATTTACTTCTAATTTTTTAAATATATTGGATACATGATTTTTTACAGTTTTTTCGCTTATATATAGCTTGTCCGCTATATCTTTATTACTTAAACCCTCAGCAATCAATGTTAATACCTCATATTCTCTTTTAGTTAAAGAATCTATTTTCATTGCATCTCCATTAGCCTCTTTATTATTTACATCCTCTACCAATAATGATGCAATACTAGGTTGTATATAGGTTTTCCCATTTTTAACATTCCTTATAGCTCTTAATAGACCTTCTGCATCTGAATCCTTTAATACATAACCATCGGCTCCAATTTTCATAGCTTCTAACAAATACTCTCTATCCTTATGTATTGTAAGCATTATTATCTTTGATTTTACTCCTAGATCTTTTAGCCTTCTTAATACGTCTATTCCGTTCATTTTAGGCATATTTATATCTAATAAGACAACATCAGGTCTATACTTTAAAATCATTTGAATAGCTTCTTCTCCATTACTTGCTTGTCCTACCACATCTATATCTCCTCCTAATTCTAGGAGTTGTTTTATACCTTCCCTTATTAATTCATGGTCATCTACTAAAAACACAGTTGTATTTTTATTCTCCATATATTTTTTCCTCCTCAATTAATGGTATAGATACAATCAATCTAGTTCCTGAGTTAGATGTGGACTTTATATCAAATTCACCCTGCAATAGTTCTGTTCTTTCTCTTATACTAATTAGTCCAAAACCTTCATTAACCCTATCATTATCATTTAATTTCTCTATATCAAATCCTATACCATTATCACTTATAACTAAATTTATTTTATCCGCTAAAAACTCAATAGAAATCATGGCATTACTTGCCTTAGAATGTTTTACAATATTATTTAAAGATTCTTGTATTATCCTAAAAATTGCAACCTCAATGGCTGGTTCCAATTCATAGGGTTTCCCTATGATATTTAACTCCATGTTTATCCAATTTTTTTCATTAAAATCATATATATATCTTTCTAAAGTGGGAATGAGTCCTAAATCGTCTAATGACATAGGCCTTAAATCGTATATTGTCTTTCTTACATCATTTAAAGTAGACTTAGCAATCGCCTTTAAGTTTTGTAGTTCTCCTTTGGCCCTATTCTGATCCATATCCATTAATCTTTCGCAAAGCTCTGCTTTTAATAATATATTAGCCATAGATTGAGCAGTCCCATCATGTATATCTCTAGCCAATCTTTTTCTTTCTTCTTCCTGGGCCTCTATTACCTTTATTCCTAATAATTGTCGCTTATTTAAATCATCAACAGTATCTATTATTTCATCTAAATTTCCCTTTAAAAATTCACTGGCTACCCCTACAGTTTTTCCAACTTGTTCAATTTTTTCATACACTTCAATCGCTGATTTTAAGTTAAACTCCTTTTCTTCCCTTTTTTCCCTAAGAACTTTTTCCTCTTCTCTCTTAAGTAATAATGCTATCCTAAGTTCATTGGCCTTATCATAAGCATCCTTAATATCGTTCTCAGTATTAATATCAAAATTTTTACTTACCCTTGATAAATTAATCCTACTTCGTCTCTCTTCTATTTCTAATGCATCTACTTCTTCTATTACCTTATCTACTCTAAACCTTATTTCATTTAATTCTTCTTCTAATTTTATACATTCTTTTCGTGAATACTCTACTATTTCTAATATTTCTTCCTTACTACTATCTATAGATTGAATAGTTTTTTGTAATATATTATTTACTCTTCCTACTTTATTTGCACCATAAATTCCAGTTTCCATTATTTACACCTCGAATTATTCAACCTCTAAATTATTAATTTCGTCTATTTCTTTATTAGATAGTATTCTCTCCAAGTCTAAAAGAATTACTAATCTGCTTTCATCAACCTTTCCAACACCTATAATATATCTTCTATCTATATCAGAAATTACATCTGGAGTTGGGTCTATTTGTTCTTCATTTAATCTTAATGTTTGAGATGCCTCGTCTACAATAAATCCTATTTCCTTTTCTTCTAAACTTATTACAATAATCCTAGTATCCTTTGTTACATCATCAGCCTCTAATTTAAATCTTTTTCTAAGATTAATTATAGGTATTACATTTCCTCTATAATTAATTACACCCTCTATGAAATCTGGGCTATTAGGAATTTGTATGGATTCCTGATAAGGTATTATTTCCTTAACATTCATAATATCAATTCCAAACTCTTCCTTGTCTAAGTTAAATACTACATATTGTTTCTCTGCCATTTTAATCCCCCTCTTGATATTTTTTTATACTGATTCACACTCTTTTAACATTTTGTTCATTGCTTATTTGTCCTTTTATATTTAATTATACATTAATCTCCAAATTAATTCCATCTTTTAGTTTTTTCCCAATACTTTTGTCTGCTTTTTCTATATTTTCAAGATATTTAGATGGGTTTTTGTCAAATTTTATATTTTTTCCAAATAAAATTAGTTCCAAAGTCCTTCTCACTTCATTTGTTATAAAATTTTCATCTTCCACTACTCCATATTCTATATAATCATTTACTACCAAAGTCAAAGCCTCTATTACTTTATTATTATCAAAGTTTTTCCTTAGTAGTTTATTAAAATCCATGTTTTTATCTATATAATACTCTTCATTTTCTCTTGCATTTTTTAATATTTCTTTAGTATATCCAATAATACAGCTGTCTCCTAGACAGTTCCCACATTTTTCTTCTCCTAAACAAATATTTTCCACAGCAGTATTTAACATTTGGGTTTGAATATATAGATTTGCAGCAACTTCTTTTATAGGAGAAATACCTATATATTTTCTTATAAAAAGTAGTTTTCTCATGAATATTATTTCTATTAATGAAATTACCACAAAATAAATAATTATATATGGAGTTTTTAAAAATTCTTTTGGAATCCAATTATATAATTTTATAGTTCCAAAAAATATAAATACTAAAGAAGAAACAAATTTAATAAAAATATCTGGAATTTTTTCCCCGATTTTACTACCAATAAATATACCTATTCCACTGGTTCCTATCATGCCTAAAGTAGTTCCTATTAATATGAAAAATGGATAATTTCCTTCTGCTGCCAATGTCATAGCTGTAAGTTGAGTTTTATCTCCTAATTCTCCTACAAAAAATGCTAATGCTACAGTAAAAACCGGGCCAAAATTTCTTTTGTGATTTTCATCTTCTGTTTCTTCATATCTTAATGACAAAATCCCAAAAATCACAAACATAAATCCCGCAATTATTTGAATATAATCCATAGGTACTATTTTAGATATATAACTGCCTAATATTATAGCTAATCCATGGTTCAGAAAAACCCCTAAAAAAACACCTATTAAAACCTCTTTAATTTTGTATTGAGTTGCAAAGGTCATTGCTATTATTTGGGTTTTGTCTCCCATTTCAGCTACAAAAATTAATAAAAATGCTCTAATTAATTCTGTTATCATTTTTCTCTCCTCTATTTCCATTATAATATAAAAGACTTTTAGTCCAATGAAATCTCACTGAACTAAAAGTCTCGCTCCTCTAATATTTTTAGAGTGAATAGGACCAGGTATTTCTACCAGCATGTTGACCCTATTCGAAGTGCTTACACAACAGCTACTCCCTCTTAGTAAACTATATTATTAGTTTTTTTATATACTAATTTCCCATTCTTTATTACTTTGTCAGTATGATTAATTCCAAAATGATATATTATATAATCTAAATTTGGCGCATCAAATATTACTATATCTGCTTTTTTACCTACTTCTATACTTCCTATTTCTTCTTCTAAGTTTAATGCTGAAGCTGCATTTATAGTGGCTGCTGTTATGACTTCTTCAGGAGTCAATTTCATAATAATAGATGCAAAATTTATAACTAATTGCATGTTTTCAGTAGGACAGCTACCTGGATTATAATCTGTAGATAGTGCTACTGCTACACCTTCCTCTATCATCTTTTTAGCTCTTGCAAATTTTCCTACTTGAAGATTAAAGGAAGTTGCTGGAAGCAATACTGCAACTACGCCTTTCTCTGCCATCTTCTTAATTCCTTCATCACTAGCAGCTACTAAATGTTCAGCAGATATACAGCCTACATCTGCTGCTAATTCTGCTCCACCTAATGGTTCTATTTCATCTGCATGAACCTTAGCTAAAAATCCATGTTTCCGTCCAGCTTCTAAAATTTCTTTAGATTCTTCTACTGAAAAAACTCCTTTTTCACAAAATACATCTATAAATTTGGCTAAATCTCTTTCTTTAACTTCTGGTATCATTTTTTCTACTATTAAATCTATAAATCCTCTAGGATTATCCTTATATGCTGAAGGAATGGCATGTGCACCCATAAATGTAGAAACTACGTCTATAGGATGATCCTCGTTTAATTTCTTTGCCACTTCCATCTGTCTTATTTCTGTGTCAAAATCATCTAAACCATAGCCAGATTTAGCTTCAACAGTAGTAACTCCAAAACTTAACATTGTATCTAAAGATTTTTTAGCCTTATTATATAATTCTTCAAAGCTAGCTTCTCTAGTAGCCTTCACTGTGCTATGAATTCCTCCACCTGCTTCTAATATTTCTAAATACCCAGCACCTTTTAACTTCATGGATAGTTCATGTTCTCTAGAACCACCATGAACCAAATGGGTATGTGGATCTACTAGTCCTGGAGTCACAGTCTTACCAGTTCCATCTACAAATATCGTATCTTCGTCTGTTTCTATATTTTCTGGTAATTCTCCTTCTCCTACATATATTATTTTGTCTCCTTTTACAGCAATTATCCCATTTTTTATTAAGGAAATTTCACTCATTTCTTCCTTAATTCTAGGTTTATTAGGACCCTTTAAGCTTACTAAATTATCTATATTTTTTATAACCAAATCAGCTTTCATATTATCACCCTACTCAAACATTCTTTTTTCAAGAATTTGACTAGAATCGAAATCTTCAAGTTTAAGATAATAATCTGCTACATCTATTAATGCTTGCATAGGAACTAATCCTATTATTTCAGAACCTATTACATTAACTCCATATCTATTAGCTTCTCTTTCTATGGCATCAAAAACTCTGAATAGTGAAGTTTTTGTGTAGTTTACCATATTCATTGAAACTTGTACAATATTTCTTTCTTTAATTTCTATGCCTAAGGCTTTACAATAAGTAAAGCCTCCACCACTTGCTCTAACTACCTTGGCAATTTTTTTAGCAATATCAATATTATCTGTATCTAAATTTACATTAAAAGCTACCAATGGTGCTCTTGCACCTACAGCTGTTACTCCTGCTTTCACATTTAAAGTATTTGGTCCAAAATCTGGTTGCCATTCTTCTTCTTTTAATTTCTCTGCCATACCTTCATATTGACCTTTTCTTACTTTTGCTAAATTTACTCTATGTGGACTAGTGGCTGATTCTTCATATAAAAATACTGGTATATCTAATTCTTCTCCTATTCTCTTACCTAGTTTTTTTGAGTACTCTATACATTCTTCCATAGTTACTTCAGATATTGGAACAAGAGGTATTACATCTGTGGCACCCATTCTAGGATGTTCGCCTTTATGAGTAGACATATCTATCAATTCTGCCGCTACTTTTACTGCGTTGAAAGCTGCTTCTATAACTTTTTCAGGTTCTCCTACAAAGGTTACTACAGAGCGATTATGATCCTTATCCATAGAATAATCTAAAAGTTTTACATCTTCCATAATTCTAATTTCTTCTACTATCTTTTCAATTACTTCTTTGTTTTTCCCTTCACTAAAATTGGGAACACATTGAACTATTCTTGCCATTCTGATCCCCCTTATTTATATTTTTCATCTACTAATTTTTTAATCATATCTTCATCAGCTACATAAGGTATAGTGATATGGTCTGTATTTTTGCGGTTTTCATTATATTCAATACAAGTTGTTATAGAGTTTTCGTTTCTAGCCCAAGCACGTCTTGCTACTCCTCCCATAACATCCCAAGGCATTGCAGTTTTTAATATATTATCCACTCTCTCACTTCCATCTAATACCATTCCAAAACCACCATTAATAGATTTGCCTATACCTACTCCTCCACCATTATGCAATGCAATCAAGCTCATACCCCTAGCTGCATTACCTGCAAAACAATGAGTTGCCATATCTGCCATTATATTACTACCGTCTTTAATATTGGAAGTTTCTCTAAATGGTGAATCAGTACCACCTGTATCATGATGGTCTCTACCTAACATTATAGGTCCAACTTCTCCATTTCTAACCATTTCGTTGAACTTAAGAGCAATTTCAAGTCTACCTAATGCATCTTGATATAAAATTCTCGCTTGAGTTCCTACTACCAATTTGTTTTCTTCTGCATCTCTTATCCAAATATAATTATCTCTATCTTGGAATCTTCTATCTTTATCTATAGTTTCCATAGCAGCTTTATCTGTCTTAATTAAATCTTCATGTTTTCCAGATAAGCATACCCATCTAAATGGTCCATAGCCATAATCAAATAACATAGGTCCCATTATATCTTCTACATAAGATGGGAATATAAATCCTTCTGATTCATCTATGCCATTTTTAGATATAGCCATTTCTCCTGCATCATATACAGCCTTCATAAAGCTATTTCCATAATCAAAGAAATAAGTTCCTCTTTCTACTAATTTTTGTATCAAACGGAAATGATGTCTCAAAGATTTATCTACTAATTTTACAAATTCCTCTTTATTTTCATTTAACATTTTAGTTCTTTCTTCAAAAGTTAAGCCTTGAGGACAATATCCTCCATCGTAAGCTGCATGACAAGATGTTTGGTCTGATAATAATTCTATATTTATATTATTTTCAACTGCATATTCTAATAAATCTATAATATTTCCATGATAAGCAATAGCTACAGCTTCTTTTTTGTCCTTATATTCTTTAGCTACTTTAAATACTTCTTTTAAATCATCATAGCAGAAATCTATCCAACCTTGATCTAATCTAGTCTTTATTCTAGAATAATCTACTTCAGCTATTATACCTACACCATTAGCTATTTTACATGCCTTACCTTGAGCTCCACTCATACCACCTAGACCAGAGCTTACAAAAACATGACCACTTAAATCTCCATCTTCTGCTATACCTAATTTCATTCTTCCTGCATTTAGTATGGTATTATAAGTTCCATGAACTATTCCTTGAGGCCCTATATACATCCAGCCCCCTGCAGTCATTTGTCCATAATTTGCAACTCCCATAGCTTGAGCTTTATTCCAATGCTCTTGATCGTCAAATTCTCCTACCATTAGTGAATTAGTGATGATAACCCTTGGACTATTCTTGGTAGATTTAAATAAGCCTAAGGGATGACCAGATGCTACTACTAAAGTTTGTTCATCTGTTAATTCTTCTAAATATTTTTTAATAAGTCTATATTGCATCCAGTTTTGACATACTTGTCCTGTTTCGCCATAGGTTACTAATTCATAAGGGTATAATGCAACGTCAAAATCTAAATTATTGTCTATCATTACTTGGAATGCTTTACCCTCTATACATTTTCCCTTATATTCATCAATAGATTTTCCTTTTATTTGTCCCTCTGGTCTATATCTATAACCATATATCCTACCTCTTGTAAGCAATTCATCTAAAAATTCTGGTGCTAATACTTCATGAAGTTCTTCTGGAATATAACGTAGTGCATTTTTTAAAGCTATTTCTGTTTCGTTTTTAGTTAATGTAAACTCTCTCTTTGGTGCCCTTCGAATTCCCTCCTGAAACTTAGGTTCTGGTGGCAATTCCTTATCCAATTTAATAGTCATAGCCTTTTCAATGTCTAAATTATTTAACATTTAAACTCCTCCTTTACAATAACTCTATAGCTTTTTTATTTATTTCATCCAATAAAATATTGGATTTAATTATTTCCTCAGATTTATTTATTTCTTTATACATTATCCTATCTTCTTCAACAGTAGAAATATTTTCCCTAACTATATTATAAGCTATTTCTGTTCCTTTGCCTAATTTTTTCTTACCACGTAAATCTATTCCTTGGCAAGCTGCCAATAATTCCATAGCTAAGACTTTTCTAGCATTGTCTAATATATCTCTAGCCTTTCTTGCTGCAATAGTACCCATGGACACATGGTCTTCTTGATTTGCAGAAGATGGTATAGAATCTACGCTGGCAGGATGTGCTAGTATTTTATTTTCTGATACTAAGGCAGCAGCTGCATATTGAACTATCATAAATCCAGAATTTAGTCCACCATTTTCAGATAAAAATGCTGGTAACTCACTTAAGCTTGGATTAACAAGCCTTTCTAATCTTCTTTCTGATACATTAGCCAATTCAGATACTGCAATTCCTAAAAAGTCAAAACTTAATGCCATAGGTTGCCCATGAAAATTCCCACCAGATATAGCTTCTTCTGTTTCTGTAAATATTATAGGATTATCTGTAGCAGAATTCATTTCTATATTTACTTTTTCTTCTACATATTTTATAGCATCTTTGCTTCCACCATGAATTTGAGGAATACATCTTAATGTATAAGCATCCTGTACTCTTATTTCTCCCTGTCTAGTAGTCATTTCACTATTTTCTAATAAACTTCTTAGATTTCTAGCTGTATTTATTTGTCCATTATGAGCTCTTACCATATGAATTCTTTCATCATAAGCATCTGTTATTCCATTAAGTGCCTCTATAGTTAATGCAGCTACAATATCTGCTGTTTTAGATAGATTAATTGCATCATATAAAGCTAAAGCACCAATAGATGTCATAACTTGAGTTCCATTAATTAAAGCTAAGCCTTCCTTAGAAGTTAATTCTACTACTGAAATGCCTGCTTTATCCATAGCTTCTTTTCCACTTAATCTTTCTCCATTATAATAAGCTTCTCCTTCACCTAACATAACTAGTACCATATGAGATAATGGAGCCAAATCTCCACTAGCACCTAGAGAACCTTTTTCAGGAATTACAGGATGAACTCCTTTATTTAACATATCTACTAATGTATTTAATGTGGACAATCTAATACCTGAATAACCTTTAGCCAATGCATTGGCTCTGAGTAGCATTACCCCTCTAGATTCTTCTTGGCTTAAAGGTTCACCAACTCCACAGGAATGGGATATTATTAAATTTCTTTGAAGTTGAGTAGTCTCTTCTTTAGTTATATTTACATCGCTAAACTTCCCAAAACCTGTAGTTATTCCATAAACTACTCTTTCCTCCTCTACAAATTTATCTACCATTTCTCTAGATTTTTTAACCTTCTTTACTGCATCTTCTGTTAATTCTACTTTGTAGCCATTTCTAACTACATTGATAAAATCTTCTAGATTTAGACTATTCCCGTCTAAATAAACTTTGTTCATTTTAATCTCCTCCAATAAATTATAGTGTTATTAATTCCCCACATTACCTAATTAAAGCACTTAAAAAAGCCACAGATATTATCTGTGACTTTTTTTATTCTATTTGAGTTTAAAAATATAATAAAACTTTTCATCTAATCACCACCATAGTGAAACTAAATTCTACTGCAACTTTCCCTTTCTATTATATGAACTGGAAGATATATATTTTCCTTATCTGTTTTTTTTCTATCTATTTCCTTTATTATTTTCCTAATTGCAACAGCCCCCATATCATAATAAGGCTCTCTTACTGTTGTTAACTTTGGCCTATAAACAGAAGCTATTTTAGTATCTCCATAGCCACAAATTGAAATATCATCTGGTACTTTAATATTATTATCATAACAATAGTTTATAAGACCTATGGCTATTTCATCTTGACTACAAAACACTGCAGTAATACCATCTTCTTTGATTAATTTTAAGACATTGTTTCCTATATTATATCCATCATCTACTTCAAATCCTCCAATAGATAAAATAAATTCATCCTTATTATTCTTACCTATAGATTTTTTATATCCTTCAATTTTCTGTTTCTCTGTAGGACTATTTTCATATTCATTTGAAGTTATATATAGGATTTTTTCATGACCTAATTCCTGTATATAATCTACCATATTATACGTGCCTTGAAAATTATCAATAATTACAGAGGGAAAGTTATGGTCTTCATAATATTTGTTTAAATATACAAAAGGAATTCCAAAACTACTTATAAGACTTACTGCACTTTTATTGGCAGTTTCAGATATAAATATTATTCCTTCTACCTGCTTAGACTTTAATAATTTTGCCAACTCCTTTTCTCTATTTGCATTTCCATAGCTAGAAGATAATAGAATATCATAATTATACATTCTACCTACTTC
>CAZMBD010000067.1:0-11777 GCA_964564325.1 uncultured Clostridiaceae bacterium | reverse complement strand
GACACACCATGTTGTTTACAACTGAATCCTGCGATTTTAATCGTGGGAGGTTCAAAATATTGTGATTTCCATAATAATAAGAAAACAAATTAAAATAGAGAAAAAAGATTATTTCTATTAAATGTTTCACGTGAAACATTTTTCAAAAAACATTTCTTTTTTTCTCCCCATTCTGATATGATATAAATAAAAGTACATATAGGAGTGTAAAAAATGGCACGGATAATTACTATATTTAATCAAAAAGGTGGAGTTGGAAAAACTACTACTGTAATAAATTTGGCTGCAGCACTTGGAAAACTTGATCAAAAGATATTAGTAATAGATATAGATCCTCAAGGCAATGCTACCAGTGGTCTTGGAGTGGACAAGTTAAGTTTAAATTTATCCACTTATGATGGATTAATTAATGGAGTAAATTTAGAAAAAATAATACTTGAAACTTCTGCAGAAAATGTGGATATTCTACCTTCAAATGTAGATTTGGCAGGGGCTGAGATAGAACTTATAGAAATAGATGAGAGAGAGCTATGTTTAAAAAAATCTATTGAGTCTATTCAGGATAAATATGATTATATATTTATAGACTGTCCCCCATCCTTAGGATTATTAAGTATAAATGGATTGACTGCATCTCATAGTGTTTTAATTCCTATTCAATGTGAGTACTATGCTCTAGAAGGAGTTAGTCAGCTTATGGATACTATAATCCTAGTTAAAAAAGGCTTAAATCCTGATTTAGAAATAGAAGGGGTAGTTCTTAGTATGTTTGATGGCAGGACTAATTTATCTATACAAGTAGTAGATGAAGTTAAGAAATATTTCAAAGGGAAAGTATACACTTCTATTATACCTCGTAATGTAAGATTGGCAGAAGCGCCTTCCTATGGACTTTCAATAATAGATTATGATTCTAAATCCAAGGGGGCAGAGGCCTATATGGAATTAGCCGAAGAATTTTTATATTTACAAGAGGGGGTGTTTTAAATGGCTACGAAGAAAAGGGGATTAGGCAAGGGCTTGGCGGCATTATTACCAGAAGAACCTATAATGGATTTACTAAATGAAGAAGTAGATGAAGAATCTATTGTGCATGTAAATTTAAATGAAATCGAGCCAAATGAAGAGCAGCCTAGAAAACAATTTGAAAAGGAATCTTTAAATGAATTAAAAGAATCCATTGAACAATTTGGTGTTATACAGCCTATTATAGTTAGAAAAAAAGAAGATAAATATGAAATTATTGCAGGAGAAAGACGTTGGAGAGCGGCAAAGGAAGCTAAATTAGAAGAAATTCCTTGTATTATCAAAGAAATAGATGATAAGGAAGCTATGAAACTTGCTTTAATTGAGAATATACAAAGGGAAGATTTAAATCCAATTGAAGAGGCTCTAGCATATAAATCTCTCATGGAAAATTATAAATTAACTCAAGAAGACTTAGCAAAAGCTATAGGAAAAAGCAGATCCTATATAGGAAATACTGTAAGGCTTTTAAACTTAGACGAGGAAATTATAGAAAATATAGCAGAAGGAAAACTAAGTTCTAGTCATGGTAGGGCATTATTAGCTATTCCAAACAAAAAAGAAAGATTAAAAACAGCTGATGAAATAATAAACAATAAAATGAATGTAAGAGAAACTGAAAAGATAGCTAAAAAGTCCAAGAAACAAAAATCTAAAGCTATGCCTACAAAAGATCCTTTCATTGTAGATATTGAAGAAAAACTAATGAGTTCACTAGGAACCAAAGTAAATTTAATTCCTAAAAAAAATGGTGGGAAAATAGAAATAGAATTTTATAATGATGAAGATTTAGAAAGAATAATAGAGATTTTATCATAATTGTTTCACGTGAAACATTTAGAGGTGAAAAGTAATGGAAATTCATATATATCAGGCAGATGCCTTTACAGACAAAGCTTTTGGTGGAAACCCAGCAGGAGTAGTTCCAGATGCTAGGGGATTAACAGATATGGATATGCAAAATATAGCCAAGGAAATGAATCTTTCAGAAACTGTTTTTATAATTCCCATAGATAGTGACAATTATAAAGTGAGGTTTTTTACTCCAGTTTCTGAAGTGGATTTATGTGGTCATGCAACTATTGCATCTTTTTATACTTTAGCAGCTAAAGGCTATATATCACCTATTGAAAATGGTATTAAAAAAGTATATCAGAATACAAAAGTAGGCAAATTAGCAGTAGAAATATTTTTCCACAATGGAAAGATAGAAAAAGTATTAATGGAACAGGCTATGCCTCAAGAATTAAATAAAATAAAGGATATAGACCCTCTATTAGAATGTCTTAATATTCAAGTAGAAGATATAGGTATAGAGGGGAAATTTATATATCCTAAAATTATCTCTACAGGCCTTCCAGATATAATATTACCAATAAAAGATAAAGAAGTGTTTGATAATTTAAATGTAGATTTTAAAAAGCTATCCTTATTGTCAGAAAAATTAGAAGTTACAGGAATTCATATATTTCACTTATCTAATAAAAATTCAGATAGAGTATTTACTAGGAATTTTGCACCTTTAGTTGGAATAAATGAGGAAGCAGCTACTGGCACATCTAATGGTGCTTTAATTTATTTTTTAAAAAAGGAAGGATATATAGATAATAATCAAATAATATCCTTCCAGGGGGAAAGTCTAAATAGGCCATCTAAAATATATTGTGAAATTGAAGAAACAAGAAAAGGTTATATAGTAAAAGTAGGGGGTCAGGCAAAAATAGTTTTAGAGGGAATTATACTAATTTAAATATGGCTAATATAATTAATATAATTCCTGCTAACCAAGATAAATCAATTTTAGATTTTTCAACAAAAATTCGACCTAGAAATAATCCAAGCCATATGGCTACTAGGTCCATTATTAGAGAAAAAGTTATTATATAAAATATATTTATATTTGCGAGTCCAGTTCCAAAACCAATGGCTAAGGAGTCTAAGGACAGGGCAGAAGCTAGATATAGGGCTTCGCCTGAGCTAAGGGTTTTGGAATTATCTATGTCTGCTTTCATTTCATCTATATAAATTTCTATTATAAGGGATATATTAAATACTTTTAATTTTAATTTACTATTCTCTCCCTTTTTCTTTTTCAAATAATTTTTTATTATGCTTTCAAACAAATAATATATACCAATACTTAATAATATTAGAAAACTAATAATTATAGTGATGTGATTAGGTAATATACTTTTCAAAAATGCACCTAAAATTAAAGATATAAAAAGGAAAAATCCACATACTAAGTCTATTATAATTATAGATTTAAAAGGAATTTTAATCCCATTAGTTCCATAGGCTATACTTGCAACAAAAGCGTCTAGGGATAAAGCTAGCACTAATAATATTGTCTCCACTAAAAACACCCCTTATTTTAAATAAACTACATTTTTAATTATTAATATATTATTCAAAGTAAATTTAACTGTGACATAGAAAATAATATGTAATATAAAGGATTGGCCTAATATATAAATATAATAATAGTGAAATAATGTAGTTTTAAAATAGGCTAGGAGGAAAGTATGGAGATTATATGGGTGCTATTTTTATTTATAATAGGTTTAATAATGACTATAAAAGGTGGAGAGTGGTTTGTAGATGCCTCAATATGGATAGCTGAAAGAACTGGTATATCCTCTGGAATTATAGCTGCCACTATTATTAGTTTGGCCACTACTTTGCCTGAATTTTTTGTATCTACAGTTGCTAGCAATGAAGGTTTTTCAGAAATGGCAGTTGGAAATGCTTTAGGTTCTTATATATGCAATATTGCATTTATTATAGGTATATGCGCATTGATAAGACCTATGAAAGTAAAAGATGATTATTTTGGAATAAAGGGTACTATGATGTTAATTAATTTATTTATATTTTTCATATTATCTAAGGATGGACGAATCGACTACAAAGAAGGGTATTTTTTAATAGCTTTAATAATACCTTTTTTAATAATAAATATATTTGAACATAAAAAAAGAAATAGAGAGAAAAACAAAAAACGGAAATATTTTATTGATAAAAAGGAAGCTGTTTTTAATGCTCTTAAATTTGCCATAGGTGGTGGACTAATTATATATGGTGCTCATATACTAGTAGATGCTGGAGTAGATATTGCTAATATACTTAGAATTCCAAAGCAAGTAGTGAGTCTTACATTACTTGCAGTAGGTACCTCTGTACCAGAATTAGTGACTTCTGTAACTGCTATTGTTAAAAATGAAGAAGATATATCTATTGGGAATATTTTAGGTGCCAATATATTAAATTTATCTATAATCATGGGAGCCTCTACATTAGTATCGGATCAAGGCTTGATAATATCAAGTCAAACATTATTTTTAGATATACCTATGGCAATATTAATAGGTTTAATTTTTATATTAACAGGACTTTTAAAAGAAAGAATAAGTAGATTTACAGGCATAGTATTTCTAGGCATTTATATTACATATCTTTTAATCCTTTTTTAATTTGATTTGAGGCCATTTCTATAATATAATAATTGTGGTAAGCAATATAAAAAATTAACGGTGGTGATCAAATGTTTATAAACAAAAGCGTAAATGATTATGTAAGTGAAGTACTATCAGGAGAACCTACTCCAGGAGGAGGTAGTGTAGCAGCACTTGCAGGTAGTTTAGGAGCAGCATTGACATCAATGGTTGGTAATTTAACATTTGGTAAAAAAGCTTATGAAGAATTGGATGAAGAAATCAAAGTAGAAATGGATAAGAATTACAAGGAAATTCAAAATAGTATCAAAAGATTAAAAGAAATAGTAGATGAAGATACTAAAGCTTTTGACGGAGTAATGGAAGCATTTAAAATGCCAAAGGGAACAGAAGAAGAAAAGAAAGCTAGAACAGAAGCTATCCAATCAGGCTATAAGAAGGCGTTAGAAGTTCCGTTAGAATGTGCAGAAGAATGCTATAAAGTATTAGAATTACAAAATGTATTTGCACATTATGGAAATTCAAATGCAATTACTGATATTGGTGTAGGAGCTCTTCTTGCAGTTACTGGATTAGAAGGTGCTATTTTAAATGTAAAAATAAACCTAAAAAGCATAAAAGATGAAAAATATAGAACTAATGTAGAGAAAAAGGTAAATCAATTAATGGAAGATGGATATAAATTAAAAGAAGAATTAATGAAAACTGTATATGATAGACTATAATAAAAAAAGCTCAGTTTTGAGCTTTTTTTAGTCAAAAATTAAACTATATGGTATAATTAATCTATAAATATTGGAGGTGGCGAAATGATTTATTTTGACAATGCGGCAACTTCTTTTCCAAAACCAAATATGGTTTATGATTCTATAATGAAAGTTATGAAAGAATATGGAGCTAATCCAGGGAGATCGGGACATAAATTAGCATTAAAACTTGGAAGAGAAATATATGAAACAAGGGAGCTAATAGCTAAATTATTTAATATAGATAATCCGATGAATATAATCTATACTTTTAATTGCACAGATAGTTTAAATCTAGGAATGAAAGGTATATTAAATAAAGGGGATCATGTAATTACTACATCTATGGAACACAACTCAGTCCTAAGACCCCTAAAGGCACTAGAAAAAGAGAATATAGAAACTACTATTGTCCAATGTGATTCTATGGGTAGACTTGATCCTAGGAATATAGAAAAAAGCATAAAGGACAATACAAAGCTAATTATAACTACTCATGTATCTAATTTAACGGGCACTATAATGCCTATAGAAGAAATAGGAATAATTGCTAAGAAAAATAATATATGCTATATGGTAGATGGAGCTCAATCTGCAGGGGTATATGATATAGATGTAAAAAAGATGAATATAGATCTCTTAGCTTTTCCAGGTCACAAAGGTCTATTAGGACCACAAGGAACAGGTGCACTATATATAGGAGATAATATAAAATTAAAAGAAATGAAACAAGGTGGAACTGGTAGTATATCTCATTTATTAGAACAACCAGATGTAAATCCTGATAAATATGAATCAGGTACACCAAATGGACCTGGTATTGTAGGACTTGGGACAGGTATTAAATATATATTAGAAAAAGGCATGGATAATATTAGAAAACATGAAGAAGAATTAACTAAATATTTTATTGAAGAAATAACTAAAATAGATGGAGTAAAAGTCTATGGACCTTTAAATATTAAAGAACAAGGAGCTGTAGTTCCTATAAATATAAGAGATGAGGACTCTTCTGAAATTAGTTATATATTAGATGAATACTATAATATAGCAGTAAGGCCAGGACTTCACTGTGCACCTTTAGCTCATAAGACCATAGGTACATTTGAACAAGGCGTAGTAAGATTTAGCTTTGGTCCCTTTAATAATTTTGATGAAATTGAAACAGGTATAAAAGCTCTTAGAAAAATATCTAAAGAAGTATAGGGAAGGGGAAAAAAATGGAGCGTATTAGTGAAATAATTGAAATATATTATATAGAAATAGTCTTAGGACTATCCATGCTCTTTTTATTATTATTAGCTTTTTATATAATAGCTGAAATTAGAATTAATAAATTGAGAAATAAATATGATACCCTAACTAGGGGTATGGATGGAGTGAATATTGAAGAAATATTGGTCCAAAATGGAAATGAAGTAGATAATTTAAGAAACGAAATTAAAAAATTAAATGAAGAATTAAAGAGATTAAATACACAATTGACCTTTGCAATTCAAAAGGTAGGATTTATTAGATATAATGCTTTTGACGATATGGGTTCAGAACTTAGCTTCTCTATAGCACTTTTAGATAATTTTTCAAATGGATTTGTTTTAACTAGTATTTATGGTAGAGAACAATCTATTTCATATGCAAAACCTATAAAAGATGGCAAGTCTTTATATCCACTTTCAGTAGAGGAGATGCAAGCTATTGATAGAGCTATTAAAGGCGAAGCATATTATGCCACAATCTAAAGTAGCAAAATTGCTACTTTATTTTTTTATCTAAAAAACTCCCATATATTTTAAAAAGACTTAAATCTATGCCTCTAGCTATAATATCAGCCATATTCATTACTAAACTAAGTCTAGTATTTTGTAATACCATATATTCCATTAACCCACCTACATTAACTACTCCAGTAATACTTAAATCTCCAATTTCTGGTAAATTCTTATTGACTCCTAAGCCAGGTTTTAATGGGCCTTTTTTTATTATTATTTGTCCAATACAACTATTATGTCCTAGGGATGCATCAATGGCTAAAACAAGTGCATTAGCATGGGAAATTTTTATTGTTTCAATGTATTCCTGTAGATTTTTTGCATGAATAGGTTCATTTAAAGTTCCCATTAGATGGACTTTATCATATTTAATTATATGAGGCATTAATTTATATCCGACTAAAGGGCCTAGTGCATCTCCAGTAGAACGATCAGTTCCTACACATAGAATTACTATTTCATCATAATCATAAGTGTTATGTGTAAGATATTTAAGTAGTGAATTAGAAAATTCAGAAATGGCAAAGGGGGAGTCAAAATTAATACAATCTCTTTCTAAATAGTTTTCCATATTAATCCTCCATTATAATGTATTATTTAATATTATGGAAAAAATAGATATAATAGAAGTATTTCCTAAAATCTCTTTATAAATACTTAAAGATTTGCAGATAAAAATTATTAAGAAATCTTAATAATTTAAAATTAATGTTTAAAATACAAAAAGTTAATATTTATAGTCATTGAAATTACATTGGTTTAAAACATGTAATAAAAAAGAAATTTTTGAATAGAATATAAGTAGACAAGCCTAAGGCTTGAAATTTTTTTTAGCTATGTTATAATATGCACATAATTGTTACAAAATAATTACAAAATAAACTGTTTAAAAGCTTAATCATTTAAGCTAATTTAAAACAGGGAGGTCAATATTATGGATGATCCAAGCAATTTGGATATGAAAGGTTCTATTTTGTCTATAAGAGGTATTAATGTATTAGACAAGTTGAGAGGTATTTTTACTGGAAAAGACAATTACAAAAAAATTTTTATAGCTATATTGGTGGCTGTTATAGGGATAATATCCTTTGCCACATATAAAACCAACGAAATAAAAACAAGAGCCTTTGTAGTATATTTTGGAGGCGACGAAATAGGTATAGTTAGAGAACAAGAGGAAGCTTTAAATATATTAGCTGATATGAAGAGAGAATTATCTAATACATATGACATAGATATTGTGTTAAAGAAAGATTTAAGTTTTGAGGAGACCCATGCTAAGGACGAATTGTTGGCATCTTCCGGAAAATTAAAAGAGGGTATTAAATCCAAGATGAAGTTTTTAGTAAGTGGATATGTGTTACTGGTAGATGGTGAAGAAATAGGTGTTGTCAAAACTGAAAAAGATGTAGAAAATATATTAGAAGAATTGAAAAAACCGTATTTAGCAAAAGATGATGATAAAGAAATACAAGAGATTAAATTTGTAGAAGATGTAAAAATTGAAAAAAGAGAAATCCCATTAAACAAATTAATGGATAGTGATAAATTATTTCAATATATTCAAACTGGAACAGATGATATAAAGATTCACACAGTGGAAGTAGGGGAAAGTCTCTGGACTATTGCTATGATGTATGATATGGATGTGGAGGATTTGATAGATGCAAACCCAGATATAAATCCAGAGAAATTGCAAATAGGTGATGAGGTAAAACTACTAGTACCTAAATCTCTAATAACTGTTGCTACTGTAGAAGAAGTTAAATATACAGAAAAAGTCAATTATGAAGTAGAAGTAGAAGAAGATAAAAACATGTATAAAACCCAAAAGAAAGTTAAAGTTAAAGGTTCTCCAGGTGAAAGTGAAATATTAGCTAGAGTAACAAAACATAATGGAATAGTAGTAGAAAAAGAAATAATAGAAGAAAAAGTAATAGAAGAAGCTGTAACTGAAGTAGTAGTCAAAGGTACCAAGGAGTTACCTAAAACTGCAGCTACTGGAACATTTTTAATGCCTACAAGAGGATATATATCTTCTAGATATGGTATGAGAAATGGTAGAATGCATAGAGGATTAGATATTGCAACAAGTACTGGGACTGCTATTAAGGCAGCTGATGGAGGCAAGGTTGTATATACAGGTAGAAGAGGAGCTTTTGGAAATTTAGTAGAAATAGATCATGGCAATGGATATAGAACTAGATATGCCCATTGCAGCTCTATAAACGTTAGAACAGGAGATAGAGTTTATAAAGGTCAAGTTATTGCAAAAGTAGGCAATACAGGACGATCTACAGGTCCTCATCTTCATTTTGAAGTATTAAAAAATGGATCAAATCAAAATCCATCAAAATATGTAAAATAAATTATATGGTATTGGTGGCAAAGGGACGTTTTGTTTGCCACCTTTTTTGTTGTATAATAAAGGCAAGTATATATAATTTAGAATAGGAGCGATAAAGATGAAAAAGATAATTGTATTTGGAAGTAAATATTGACCAGACTGCGAACCAGCGAAAGAGTATCTTTCAAAAAACAATATTAAATACGCGTACTTAGACATTAGTGAAGGCATGTTTAATTTAAAGAAGTTTCTAAGTTATAGAGATAATTATAAAGAATTTGATGAGATTAAAAAGATGGGTAAGGTAGGGCTTCCATGTATAATAATAAATGATGGCGAAGAAATAATTTTCGATTATAATGAATTGAGGTTTTGAGCAGTGGCATGGCAAGGGGACGTTTTGATTGCCACCTTTGTAATAAGATACATGGGAGGATATGGATATGAGATTATTTATAGCTATTAATTTTAAAGAAAGCGAAAAGAACCAAATTCAAGATATAATTAAAGAAATAAATAAAGATTCCATCAAAGGCCGATTTGTGAAAAATGAACATATGCATTTAACATTGGAATTTCTGGGAGAAGTACCAGAAGAAAAAGTTCCAGTAATAAAAGATACAATAGAACAAGTTACTTTTGAACCATTTACAATGAATTTATCCAAACTAGGTTATTTTAAAAGAAGAGATGGAGATATATATTGGCTTGGCATTAAACACAATGAAACTCTCTTTGAAATTCAAGGGAAACTTCATGAACTTTTAATTAAACAAGGATTCAAACTAGAAGATAGGCCATATAAGCCTCATATAACAATAGGTAGAAAAGTAAAAATGAAGGAAAATTTCAATCCTGAGAATTTATCTAATGCGATTAGTCAGATAAGTATTGATGTGGATAGGGTAGATTTAATGAAATCAGAATTTGTAGATGGGAGATTGGTGCATAGTATTTTTTTGCCTTTCATTAATTAATAGAAAAAGGATAATTAATATAGGCAAAATAAATATAATCATAAAAAACCCTCCTTTTTAAGTTTTAGTATTATTACTATTATTTTACCATAAAGTAAGGATTAAAGATATTTTTATATTCCAGAACATTTATGTTCTTTTGGAGACTCTGATGATGAGGAATTGACATTTGAAGAAATGGAGTCATATTGTGAAAATTATAAAAAAGACAGGTCTGAGAAAGTAAAATATAAAATAGTAAAATGGGATGATATTAAATCTTGGGAATATGAATATGTTAGGCATTCAAATTTTAATCATACAATATATTTATATATTACGACAACAGAAGAAATCATATCAGTGACAGATGTACAGCATTTGATGAAAATGAAGAGGTATTTTAAAAAATATGCTAAAAACAAGCAGATACATAACTTTTCAAATACAATGGAATATTGGAGATGTTTTTTTCTTTTGTAACAATTGGAATTTTTGTATATTTAGTATTT
Source organism: uncultured Clostridiaceae bacterium (assembly GCA_964564325.1). Lineage (GTDB taxonomy): Bacteria > Bacillota > Clostridia > Tissierellales > Tepidimicrobiaceae > JAAZMA01. Next base: position 966 of record CAZMBD010000067.1, on the reverse strand, counting down.
TTTAGATACTAAGTATGATGCACTAGACTTTGTTCACCTATGTGCCATAAGTGTCCTTAGTATTTACTACATAGGATATGGCGGAGATTATATTAGATGTACTTCCACTACCTTCACTATCTAATGCCTTTATAGCTAATATATTAGATTGTGGTGCAATACCTGTATACTTTCTTTCAGAAGAATATCCATTACCAGCAATAATTCCAGCTACATGAGTTCCGTGAACCATAAGTGAAAACCATAATGGCTTGATTTTAATGGGTGCAGGGGTTAACTATAGGAAAAAAATGTTTTAACTCCATTAATTCTATTTTATAAGATTATAGTATATAATATAGTTAGAATATTCTGGTTAGAAATACAAAGTAGAGAGGATGGCGATATCGATATTACTGCTAATACTAATCTCGTAGCTAGTTTATATATGAGAAAGCAGAGCACCTATACAGAAAATAGTAACAAACCCCATGGAAATGGAATAATTGACCTTGAGAATTTTTCACCATATCCTAAAAACCCTACTATAGCAAAGTTTTTTAAAGAAATAGGCTGGGTAGAAGAACTTGGATCTGGAGTTAGAAATATTTATAAATATAATATGATATATTCAGGTGCAGAACCTATATTTATAGAAGAAGATGTATTTAAAACCATTATTCCACTATATGAGCAAGCTACTAACCAAGCTGATGGAGAAATCGAAGACTTGCTTGAATTTTGTAGAACACCAAGAAGTAGAAGTGAAATGCAAGAATTTATGGGTCTAAGTAATAGGGGGCACTTTAGAACCAAAATATTAAACCCACTTATAAAAGGCGGCCTTTTAAAATTAACAATTCCGAAGAAACCCACAAGCCCAAATCAAAAGTATTATTCTGAAAGAAGGTAATAAAGTATAGTTACTTATAAAATTTGACGAGTAGATTTCAAATTTGTCAAGTAACTCTACTAGTAAAACATAAA
>CAZMBD010000066.1:0-12639 GCA_964564325.1 uncultured Clostridiaceae bacterium | reverse complement strand
GCCATAGTAGATACAGATTGTCATCATGGAGATGGCACTCAGGATATATATTGGAACGATAAGGATACCCTATTTATATCTTTCCATCAAGATGGTAGAACCCTTTATCCAGGGACAGGATTCGTAGATGAATTTGGTGGTCCATCAGCCTATGGTTACAATATAAATATACCTCTACCTCCAGGAACAGGTGAAGATGGATTTCTATACGTATTAGATAATGTAGTAATGCCTATATTAGATGAATATAAACCAGATATTATAATTAACTCTGCTGGTCAAGACAATCATTATACAGACCCAATTACAAATATGAATTTTACTGCACAAGGCTATGCAAAACTAAATGATAGACTAAACCCTGATATTGCAGTACTAGAAGGAGGATATTCCATCGAAGGGGCTTTGCCTTATATTAATTTAGGTATTATATTGGCTATGGCAGGATTAGATTATTCCAATGTAGTAGAACCTGATTATAATAAAGATAAATTAAAACAATCTAGAGATATTACAGAATATACTAAGCAAGTATCAGAATTAGTATATAATAGATGGAAAAACAAAGAAAATTTATGGAATGAAAATTTTAAAGGTGCAGATCAAGTAGAAAAAACTAGGCAAATTTACTACGATACTGATGGAATACTAGAAAATCAAGTTCAAAATTTTAAAATATGCAATAAATGTTCTGGTGTAAATACTATAAAATCTAGAAATGACAGAGGAGATCGAATCTTCGCCATCACTATTCCAAAAGACGCTTGTTCCAATTGTATAGATGAAGGATATAGATTATATAGAAACACTTCATCTAATTTTACCAATGTATATTTACAAGATAGAGTAAATGATGAATACTATTCAAAATAACTTACAATTTGGGGGACAGTCCCCCAAATTGTAAGTTATTTCTTTAAAATCATTGTATACCAACTTACTAGTATTATGCCTTTAAATACTGAACTGATGCTAATACTCCACCAAACACCATTCAGTCCTAGAGATGTTGAAGATAGTATTAAGGACGCTGGGATACGTAATCCATTAAATAATATTCCTACAAAAGAAGGTGGTATGGTTCTTCCAAGTCCATTAAAAGCCCCTTGAGTACCTATTTCAATGGCCATAAAAAATTGAGATATACCTAATATTCTCAAATAGGTAATTCCCATTTTTAAGGCTTCTTTATCTTTAGGAATAAATAATTTAAATATAGGCTCTGCGCCAAAGATTAAAAGACAACTAGCAAATAGCCCTATACTTCCCACGATCAATAGGCCTTTTCTATAACCTTCTTTAATTCTATCCCATTTATCCGCCCCATAGTTCTGTCCTACAAAGGCAGATATGGCAGTTGAAAAACCTCCTGCCGTCATCCAGGATATGGACTCTATTTGTGATCCTACTTTTTGAACTGCTATGGGAGTTGGTCCCCATTGGGCAATTATTTTAGCTATGACCATAGCAATAGATGCAAATAATGCAGTTTGGACTGATGATGGTAATCCTAATTTAAATATAGTCTTCAAATAGTCTTTCTCCAGTTTTTGAAAAATATTTAAATTATCAAATAAATTAGATTTACCTTTTCCTATTATGACAAATACTAAAGTTACTATAAATTGTGCAATAATAGTAGCTAATGCTGCTCCCCTAATGCCCATTTTAGGAAAAGGTCCAACACCCATTATTAATAATGGATCCAATACCATATTTATAATAAGTCCTATTACATTAATTTTAAAAGGAGTAGTACTATTGCCTGAACCATTAAAAATACCAGTAAAAACAGGATTTAAAAAATAAAATACTAGTCCAATGGATATTATCAACAAATAATCTGTAGCCATTTCAATAACTTCTAAATCGCCTAAATCAAAAAAGGCTATTATTTTATGTCGGAAAACAATAAGTAATAGAGAATATAGTATTGCAGCTATTATATCTATTTTAATAGTATGAGATGCATATTTTTTAGCTCCATCAATATCATCTTTACCTAAAGATTGAGCTACTCCTACTTCTGCTCCTATTTTAGGCATCATAAAAATTGCCGAGCCAAACCAAGTGAAAAATCCAGCAGTTCCCGCAGCTGCAACTGCATTGGTGCCTACTCTTCCTAGCCATATCATATCCATCATATTATATGCCATCTGTGTAAAAGAAGTAGCCATAATAGGTATAGCTAATTTGACCAATGTACTAGTTATATTTCCTTCTGTAAGATTTCTATTTCTCTCCATACTTATCCTCCAAACTATATTTCAAATATTATTTCGTAACCCTAACTTATCATATTTTATACTATTTCTAGATATTTCTCAAGATTTAAACCTTTTAAAGAAAAAAAGAGATTCTTACTTCAGTTCAGAATGACAAACTAAACATCTCTACTGTCATCCTAATCATAAGCAAAAAATCTCATTTTTAATATACAAAGTCTTAAAATATAAATATATATTTAATTGTACCAATCCGGATATGGAATCTTTTCTTTGCCTCCTCTAATAAAAGAATATGTCCATTCAGGAGCAGATGGATTTTTCTTTTCTTTTAACATCTGTTGCCATTTTTCATCTGTAAGCCTTTCATTGGATACAAATTCATAATAACTAAATACTGCTCCCCTTGTTAAATATAATTTGCCTTTTATAGGAACTACTACATATATTTCTGAAGCTGGACCAACTGCTGCTTCTGAATACATATTTGGTGCTACAGTATGATAATCTGCAATTAAAGCCATAAATCTATCTGTCTCTGAAGTTATTTCATGCCAACGATACACATCTCCTTCAGCAAAAGAAGTAATTAAAAACTCTAATGTACCTCCATAATATACTATTTTATAATAATCCTCTTCTGTTAATTCTTCATTATTTAATTCCTTTATAGAGCAATTAATTAAAAATTCAAGAAGATCTTCAAATTCTTTGATTCTATTGTCTATGTCTTCTGCTAATAAGCCTCTTTCTTCTAAATTTACTTTTGAAAACTTAGTTAACCACAATAATTTTTCATATACTTCAATATTTGGCTCCACATATCCTAAAGATACTTCATATCCATCTCCACATTCTGCACCTGATTGTTTGCCATATAAAATTGTATCGTGTTTTAGTTCTGCCCAACTAGCTAAAGCAGTGTTTAAATTTTTATCTACCCAAGCTTCATTCGTCATAAAAGAAGGGTATCCTTTATCATATGGTTCAAGTAGTCCTTTCAATGTCCAAAGCCAGCCTTGATACATATTAGATTGCCATTCACTATCTTCATATTTTGAAAACTTATTTTTTAATTCTTTGAAAATCTTTGGATAGTCTTTCCATTCTTGATTTTCTTCTTTTCCCATTTGAATTTCCTCTGCTCTATTAGAGCCTAAGACTCCCATCACATCTAAACCAGAAGGTATAGGTCTTACAATTGGAACTACTAAATTTTGAATAATCTCTGCATCTAATACATATCTTTGACCCATAAATCTAAACTGTTTCCCTGAAGGCATATTTACTGTAATAAATTCAGCTTTTATTTTTGGTTCTGAAAGTTTATCTGCTTCTTTGTAAAATCTATTTAATTTACCTTCATCATTTAATTTATTTAAATTTGGCTTAGAACCATATACCTTAAATAATAAATCTCCATATTCATATAAGCTTAAATCATCAGAACTACCTACAAAAAAATTAGTTGGCTCATATATTTGTTCCCATAATTGATAAGATTCTTCATCAGAATATATGCCATAGGTAATTAATAATGCTTGTAATGTTTGTTCTATATTACGTTCTTTTTCTTTTTCGTTAAAATATAATGGAAAAGGAGCCTGCCCATACCACATCATAGCTTTAAAATATCTTTCAAAATCACTAGACCTAGTATAATGTCCTCTAGGCAAATATTGGCTATAGTCCAAATCATAGGGAAATATACTAGATGTCATAAATCCAGATTGTGCTTGGATTTTCTTGTATTCTTCTAATGCCATATTCTTTGCTTCTTCTGGAATATTATCTGGTAATTTCTTATCTAAGCAAAGTTGAGCAGTAGAAAAATATCCAATATTTTTTAACTGTACTTCTTTCATTTTCTGATCTTTTAAGTTTTCATAAATATTTATAGAGTTTTCCAACATATTATCTGTTAACTCTTCTAATAATCCTAGTAATTTCTGTTCCTCTAAATTTCTCAAAGTATAATCATAAAATATATGATATACTTGCAATACAGAATCTGTAGTCACAAAAGATGGTATCTCTTTATATTGATTGTCTTCATAAATATAAAAAAGCTGTTCTTCTTCAGTTGGGTTAACTACAAAATTATTTTTTACCAATAATTTTAACTGCTCTTCAGAAAATTTTCCAAACTGTTGAAGATTTTCAATATTTGATAAATCTGATTTGACTTCATAAGGCTCTACATTTGCTTTAATTGATATTGGCTCATAAGGAAGTTCTATTACAGTTTTATCATATTTATCAATTGCCACTGCCTTTCCATTGCTACATGCTGTCATTAAAATTGATAAAATCAATATTGAAGATATAATTAAAAATAATTTCCTCCTATTCAATTTTCTTTCACCTCCTCTATTATTATATTTCCATTATATAAATTAACTTCTCCTAAACAAGGCTTCTTACTCTTTTTAAACTTTACATATATTTTATCTTCAACCTTCTTTAAATCTTGTAAATCCTTAAAACTATTACTTTGTAAAAACCCTTCAAATCCAAATCCTTTCCATTTATAAGTATTTATTACCTTTTCTTCGTTTTCTAATATTTCTATAGATACTATCTCATCTATACCATTTTTATCTATATCATAGAAAATATAATCAGTAAAAGGTTTGGACAATCTAGATCCTTTCCATTTGGGAACTAGTCTGTTGTCTTCAAAAGAATATATAAAAGGTCTTTTAGCCATTACTCTATGGAATTGAGTCTTTTTATATACCCCTACGGATACCTCATCCTTCCCATCTCCGTCCACATCCCCCAAAGCTATTGTCCAAGGTTTTAATCGAGAGAAATCTTCGCTATAAATTTCCTCTATTTCCTTATCTATTTTAAATATATAAACTTCTTTTCCATATTTTCTAAATGCTTTTTTAGTCAACACCACTAATTCAATCCTACCATCTCCATCTATATCACCCAATTCATAATCATAAACCCGATTCTCCAATCTATGAATATCAAGTTTTTTATTATATTTATAAAGTGTAATTTTATTTTTGTATATTTTTATATGATAGTTACCATTGTAAAGTAGTTCTTCGTTTGTATTGGGTTTCATAATTAGGGAAAATACGGTTACTGCAAAGATAAATATTATCACATAAATAAAACTTTTTTCAGAACAGCTCAATATTAGCACCTCATTATCCCTAATTCTCAAAAAAAGTATTTACATTATAAAGTATGAGTATATTATCTATTTCATTTTTTTCTACTAAATCTGATATTTCTTCTTTATAATATCTAGGGTCTATTATATAAATTTCAGAAAAATGTCCTGTTAAAAAAGGTATAAAACTATTAGCATAAGAATCTTTTATAATTAATAATTTTTTATTTTCTTCAATATTAGTTTTTATCTTTATTAATGGATGATTTCCATCAAAAAATACTGTATATTTATCCTTCTTATTTAGGTTTTCCATATTATATATAGAATCAGATATTTCTCCTTCTTCTACATATTCCACTTCTATGCCTTCATCTACCTTTGATTTATACAGTGTTAGACTATCTGGATCTATATTTCTAAATCCAGATTTAGAATATAATGAACCATAAAAACTATCTGTAACCTCCGTCTTTTCAAAATACTCTTCTTCATGAGGAACAATCTCCATTGTCTCCATTAAATCTTGGTATACTAAATATGCTCCTTTAGTTGTCCAGTGGTGATCTGTTTTATAATAGATATATTCATCTTTATGAGATAATAGAGTATTATATACATCTACAAAATTTATCTCACTAGAAAGAGCATCTTTTGTTTTATTTATTGTTTCCAGCTGATCTCCATTTGGAGCATAGACTGGAAGTTTATCTTTTAATATTTCAGCTGAATTAGGTATAAGCATAAAGTAAATATCTTTTTTGGGACATTCTGAAGCAATTCTATTTATCTTATTTATATTAGATTTAAAAATATCATAATTAGGTTCTTCAAATTTTTCTAATAAATAACCATCTTTCCCTAAATACACTCCATTGTTTTCTTTCTTTCCCATTGCTTTTTCTGTTCTAGATTTGACCCCTATCCAAAAATCTCTCATTGGAAATTGGTCTGAAATATATTTTTCATAATTTGTAGTATATCTCCCGTCTATTACCTGAGATGGTGAAAAATTTGGCGCTTGCTCTAATCTTCTATTTTCTGATTCTGAAAACACTTTATCTGCAGCCATATTATTGAGTAATACTATAGTTCCAATATATATTAATAACAACACAGCTAATACAGATTTATATGAAATATTTTTTTTCAAAATAATCCCCCATTTATTTTAAAAATCTTTAAAATCTAAAATATAAAAACGGATTATAAGTCTCATTAACTAAATAAGCCGTACATAAAAATATTAAAATCATATAAGCTACTGGAATAATAACAGCTTTGCCATTGTTTAATTTAAGTTTTATTCTATTAAATATTTTCTTTGGAATTTGAGTTGAAGATATAATTAAAATGGCAATCAATAGTGCATTTGTATATAAATAATAAATAGCATTTCCATCTGTTAATGAATTGTTTCCAAAGCCAAACATAGTTTTTATAAAAGATAAGCCAAGGCTTATATCTTCAAATTCAAAAAACACCCAACCTACTATAACAATTAACATTGTATAAATATGTTTAATAAATTTAGGTTTATCCTCAAACCAATCTAATAAAAATAATTTTTCAAGTATTATTATCAAACCATAATATAGTCCCCAAATTATAAAATTCCAATTGGCACCATGCCATAATCCAGTTAAAAACCATACAATAATTAGATTTCTAAACTGCTTTGACTGTCCTTCTCTATTGCCACCAAGAGGTATATATACATATTCTCTAAACCAAGCTCCTAAAGATATATGCCATCTTCTCCAAAATTCAGTTACCGATTTAGATGTATAGGGATAGTCAAAGTTTTTCATAAAATTAAATCCAAACATCTTCCCAAGTCCCAATGCCATATCTGAATATCCACTGAAATCAAAATATATTTGAAAAGTAAAAGCTAGTATTCCTAGCCAAGCAGATAATATAGACAATTCGCCAAGGGGTGTAGATTTAACAGTATCCCATAATAATCCTATATTATTTGCGAGCAATACTTTTTTGGATAAGCCTATAATGAATAGCTCTGCACCTTCGCCAAATAAATATAGACTTTCCTCCCTATTATCTAATTCTTTTTGTATTTCACTATATCTTACTATAGGTCCTGCAACTAGCTGTGGAAACATAGCCACATATGTACCAAAAGATATGATATTTTTCTGTACAGGAACTTTATCTAAATATACATCTATGGTGTAAGAAAGAGTTTGAAATGTATAAAAAGAAATTCCCAAAGGAAGGGGAAGGTTTTTTAATGGTATATTCAAGTTTAATAAATTGTTAATATTACTTATAAAAAAATCTGCATACTTAAAAAAACCTAATATTCCTAAATTAATAATTAATGAATTTATTAAAATCATTTTTGATACTTTTTTATTGTCTCTATGTTTTTCTATGGCTAAACCATTAAAATAATCAAAAAATGTAGAAAATAACATGATAATTATATATATAGGCTCTCCCCAAGCATAAAAAATTAATGATGCTATGAAGAAAACAAGGTTCCTGAATTTTCGGGGTGCCATATAGTATATTAAAAGTGTAATGGGTAAAAATACAAATATAAATATCAAAGAGCTAAAAACCAAGTCTTGCACCTCCAAAAATTAGTTATTTAAATGATTCATCAAATACTTTTTCTATTTTATCTACATCTTCTGATATAGCAAAAAGTATATAATTCCCCTTTGTCTTAAGTACATTTTTTTCAATTAAATAATATTCATCAGGAAGATAGTCCTTGAAATTAGTAGCTTGTTCTTCTACTCTGTCTTTAATTTTTTCTTCAACTTCTTCCAAATCTTCAGATTCTTTAACTTTAAATATAGCTATCTCATTAGCTTCAATATTTGATTTAGGAATATATAATATATATTCTTCTAAATTCTCCGAATCTATATCATATAACTTTTTTAATTTTTCCTCGTCCCCTATATCCATATTAGAAAGATCTACTGTTTCTTTTAATTCATTATTTAAATCCTCAATAGATGGACTTTTATCCATAGATTCATTTTTAGAACAACTAGTTGAAATAACTAAGATTAAACTACATATAATAATAATTCTTAGTGTTTTAATAAATCTTTTTGTCATATTTATCTATCTCCCCTGTCAAAATCATTTTTTAGTATTATCTATCAAATAGTCTAGCCATAATTCATAAAATTTGTATTTTACATGAATTCCATCTGGTTCAAGCAAATTCATATCCCCTTCTACTATACTATTCGTATTAAGATATGCTATATTTTCTTGCTCTGCCATATCTATTAAACATTGATTAAATTTATTTATATTTTCATTAGTCAATTCGGGTTTTTTATCTTTTACCTTTGAACTTACTGGCAATATGGATTGAATATATATTTTTGTCTCTGGAAACTTCTTGCGAACAATATCTATTAATTCTTTATAATGCTTAATAAATTTTTCAGTATCCCGAAAAGTTAATATATCATTCATTCCAAACATCAGATATATGTTTTCTGGGTTTTGATTAGAAATAGTCTCAATTTCATCTTGAGCTTTTAGAGTAGTTAATCCTAATTTGGCAATTACATTATTTTGATCAATTAATTCATAAAAAGCTAAACTGTCCGTTATTGAATCACCAATAAATAAGTCATTTTTGAAATATTCATTGTATTCACTTGGATTTTTAGAGGTTTTTTTGTTTTCTTGTTTTGGTTTTTGCTCTTTTATTTCTTCTTTTTTTATTTCTTCCTCCTTCGGTTCTTGTATTTTATCTATATTAATATTCTCTTCAATATTTTCTTCTAATTTTTCTTGTTTTTCATCATCTTTTTCTATTTCTTGTAAACTTGTCTCTTTTTCTGATATCTCTTCTAAAGGATCTTTTTCTTCAATGTCTATTAAATCTTTTTCATCTTTACTATTTTTAGCCATTATCTTCATTGAAAACTTAGTAGTCAATGTAAGTAAGACAACAAATATAATTAATGAAATAGAAAATCTCTTAATATTAATTCTTCTTTTAAATTTTTTTCTTCTTGCTCTCATTTTTTGCCCCCAATTTCTAATGTTTAATCTATATAAAATTATATTATTCCAAAATTTACTTATATAATATATTTATTAATGTCTTATAAATATATTATAGTACATTTCCTCTTTTATTTGGTTAAATAATAGTGACAAATTAAAAATTTCTTGTTTTTTATTTATCCATATTTACCAACTTCTTCCTTCTTATAAAATAAACTATCATTGTAATTAAAGGAATAATAAATATAAAAATAAATGATGTAATTAATATTATTCTTACAAGAAGTTCACCAACTCCTAATATGGAACGTCTATCTTTTATTAATACAGTTACTATTAATATGATAATAGCCATAGGAATAATATATTTATTGTTATTTGTTTTTTGAATAGTTTGAATAAAGGCTACAGTTGTAAAATATAAATATCCCGAAATCTTGCCAATATTACCTGCTATCCAAGCAACTACAAACAACGCATCAATTCTTTGAATAAAATCAAATAAATTTATTAATCTAGTAAATGTAAAAAAGGGGAAATTTGCATGTTTTGCATATTCTATACCTAGGGCTAATTGGGTAGCTACTGCAACAATAATAATTAGTAATATTGAGTATATAACAGATTTAATAAAAATTTTATTTAAATCTTCTTTTTTTTCTAAATGGGGAGTAATCATTGCAAGAATTATAATATCTGAAAATTTCATTCCAATATCTATGGCACCTATATTAATTCCCTTAAAAGTAGAATCTCTAAGTATTGGAAATAAAACAGTATAATCATAACTTTTAAATCCTAATACTACAAATAAAAAAACAACTCCTATTATAAATGGAACAAATATTTCTGCACCTCTTGCTATAGATTCTAATCCTTTGAAAGCAACATAAGAACACGTGAGTAGCATTAATAGTGCAGTCGCCCAAGTAGGGGTTTCTGGAAACATAGTTGAATTTAATATCTCAACTAAAATCTCTACTAAAATAATTGTAAACATTAATAAATAAGCTGTATAAAATAAACCTAATATTTTCCCAAAAAATTTTCCTAATATTTTTTCTGTGTATTCGATTAAAGTTAAATCTTTGAATTTATTACTTAAATACAATATTGGCAAACACAATAAAATAGTATAAGGAATTGACAACAAAAGAGCTATCCAAATATCTTGATTTGCTGGAGGAGTATTTATAACTGGCAAATAAGTAAAAGCTATAATTGTTCTATAGACTATTATTAATAAAACTATTTGATAAGAAGATACTTTATTTTTTTCTTTTATATTATACATATTATTTCCCCTTAATAATATTAATAGGTGTATTCATTAAACCTGTTCTTATAGCTTTAGTCTTAACCTCCACTTGAAAATCAGCTTCCGCAAAAACTTTATCCCATTGTCTATTTACTTTTTTCCATTCTTTTGGATATTTCATATGAAATACTGAACCAAATCCAAATACATCTGATTGAAATTCTTTTTGCACTTTTTTAAAAGCCTCCTCTACTCCCATTTTTATCTGTTTAGAACAAGCATCTTCTAACGCATTAATACCTTCTTTAGTTGATATATCAATATCTCCCGCTACTTCTCCCACACTTCCTATCAAATTAATCTTAACTTTTAATATAGGTTTTCCATCTATTATTTCTATGTCTTTTTTTGACTTTAATTTCACTATAGTCATAGTACTAATATGCTTTATACTAGCCTCTTTTTTGGATACTGATTGATTCTTCTTATCAATTCCTAATGTTTGAAATGTGGGAGTAGGAAAAGTTACTATTCCATGTTTTACATTTCCATTAATAAAATTAACTCCCTTAGTGTCATTACCATTCAAATATCCAACTAAACTATCCTTATAAAATACTGCTGAACCAATAACAGAAAGTTCATATTCTTTAGATTTAGCTTCTCCTTTAAATTTATCTATTTTCTTTTTATCTTTCCTTTCTATTACTCCCAAAATAGGTTGTTTTTCCATTCCATAGAAATATATCAAAAATTCTGATAAAGTCATATTCATATTTTTTGGATTATATTTATGGTTTTCAATCAATCTTAAAATATAATTGCCAGGTATCTCCTCAAGTCCAGAGTTAATCCCCATTACCTCATAGGCCTTAGCACCTTTTGAAATTAATAAATATGCTGTTTCTCTTTGTTCGCTATCCCTGGCTAATAAATCTATATCATTAATGGACCTATTATTAGCAAAATCTTCACCAAAAATAATAATTTTATTATGAGCTATAAATACTCTTCTATCAAATTTCAATGTAATATCTCTAAATGCTTCATACATATTTGAACCTCTACCTTGTACATATCTAACTGCTTCGCTTTTATCTTTGCTAGTTTCTACCTTTGCAGGTGTAGGTTCTATAATTTCAGCTGTTAGCAAAATATCATCACCTTCTAGATCTATTCCCATAACTAGAGCTATCCCTAAAGTATTTAATTCCCTAGCATTCCAACATCCTGTTTGAATAATAGTCATTAAAATTAGTATAAATAATAGCAATACCTTTTTACTCATAAATTCACTTCTTTCTTAATGAAATCTGTCTTCTAATATTTCTTTTTTCTAAAACTTTAGGTCTAAATATAAATTTAAGTAATGGAAACCTTATAATAGAATCTTTTAATCCTTCTTTATTACTAGGTGCTAAAGGAAAACCATAGGGAACCCCAAAGGAATCTAAAGATATAATTTGAACTATCATAACAACAATTCCACAGGTTAAACCATATAATCCCATAAAACCCCCTAAAAATATAAATGCAAATCTATATAAAATTATACCTTCTGTTAAACTTGAGACAGCAAACTCTGCAATAGCAGTAACTGCAACTACAATTACTGTAGGTGCAGATACAATTCCCGCTTCTACTGCTGCTTGACCTAAGACCAAAGCTCCAACAATACTCACTGCAGAACCAACTGCCCTCGGAAGCCTGATCCCAGATTCTTTTATTAACTCAAGCATCAATACCATAGAAAAAGTTTCAATTATTGTTGGAAATGGTACTCCTTCTCTAGCTCCCGCCATAGTAATTAATAATACAGTAGGAATCATCTCTGGATGAAAAATTTGTAATGCTACATAAAAACCTGGCAAAATTATACTTAAAAATAAACTTAAAACCCTTAAACTTCTTAAAAAATTTGCATAAAAGGTTCTAGAATAATAATCTTCACTAGTTTGAATATCTTCAACAAAAAATTTAGGCATAGTTAATACATGGGGTGTCCCATCACAAAA
>CAZMBD010000065.1:0-12716 GCA_964564325.1 uncultured Clostridiaceae bacterium | reverse complement strand
ATAGTTAAAGATTGTTTTTCATTTAACTGCCACTTTTCCTCAGTAAATCTAAAATCTACTTCTATACCTGTAAATTTTGTAAATTCTTTTGTTAACTCTTCAATAATTTGTATATTTTCATACTTTTGAAAACTAGGGGGTTTTAATTGTCTCAAGACAATTCTTATTTCCTCTAGACTCTTCTTGGAAAATTCATTTAAATTTCTAGCCATTTGTGAGGCTAGTTCCCCATTTTCCTCTGCAATTTTTTCTATGGCTCCCAATTGAATTATTATAGTAGACAGACTATGACCTACACTATCGTGTATTTCCCTGGAAATTCTATTTCTCTCCCGAAGAATTGACAATTCTTTAATGGAATCTGCATATATTTCTAAATCTCTATTAGCTTTTATTAAATTTTCTTCTGAAATTCTCAGTTTATGATAGAGTTCTTCTGCCTTTGCCATTCTATGGTATTCGCTTTTTATATATAAAGATAATATAGATATAACTCCTAAAATAGATATATTAAATATTATAATATCCTTATCTAAATCTTTTATCATTAAACTTATGGTAAATATGCACAATATATTAGATAGGATAGAAAATTTATTTTCTAATAAAAGAGTGCTATCTATAATGCCATTGATAAAATAAAATATAATCCAACCACCATAATCTTTATAGGAAATAAAGGAAAGTATCCATTCTAAAATTAAAGATAAAAGCACTATTCTTTTCCTATCTTTAAATACAAAGAATCGGATTTGATTATTTATTATTAATAGTAGCATTAAAATAATCCCATAAGCATCAATATTTTTATCCATAGGAAATATGATACTAAATATTAAAATACATATAGTAAAATACCTAATAATTAATAGATTTTTATTCTTCATAGTTTCACCTAAATATTTATTCTATGTTTATTTTAATATTATAATGAATTTTCCCAAAATACAATGTATATATTTATATATTGATTATTAGTACCTGTTATGATAGCATTTTTTATATATAATCTAAATATAATAATATAAACTAATCCTATATTCATTTACAAATATAAGAATGGTTGTTATTCAATGGGAAAGGAAGGAAAAATATGAAAACTGATGTTTATGTACTTTGTGGTGGAAAATCTGTAGAGCATGAGGTTTCTTTGAAATCAGCCTCTGCAATAATAAATGCATTAAATAGAAAAAAATATAATGTATATCCAGTATATATAACTAGAAATGGAGCTTGGTGCAGTCTTGGACTATGTAATGAAAAGATTGAAAACCCAGAAGACTTAGAAAGAGAAACTGAAAAATCTGTAGCTGAGTCTATGGGAGAATTTTTATCTAAGGATTTTAAGGGAGGAGAAAACACCGTTGTATTTCCAGCATTACATGGAACCAATGCAGAAGATGGTACTATTCAGGGATTGTTAGAATTATTAAATGTGCCTTATGTAGGAAATAAAGTATTAGCATCTTCAGTAGGAATGGATAAGGTGATTGCAAAAGATTTATTTGCACAACATGGTCTTCCTCAAGCTAAATATATCTCCTTTAAACTACATCAATGGAAAGAAAATAAAGAAAAGATATATGATGAAGTAGAAGAAAAAATTGGGTATCCATGTTATGTAAAACCTGCAAATTCTGGCTCTAGTGTAGGTATTTCTAAAGCTAGCAATAGAGACGAACTAGAAAAATCCTTTAACGAAGCTTTTCTTTATGATTTAAAAATAATTATAGAAGAAGAAATTATAGGTAGGGAAATGCAAACTTCTGTTATAGGAAATAATGATCCAAAAGCTTCTATTTCCGGGGAATTTATTATGGAAAGATCATTTTTTGATTATGAAGCCAAATATATAGATGGAAGTATTACTCCTGTTGTACCTGCAAGACTTGAACCAGAAGTAGCTGATAAAGTTAGAAAATTAGCTGTAGAGGCCTTTAAAGTACTTAATTGCCATGGACTAGCTAGAGTAGATATATTTGTAACAGATAGTAATGAAATCTTACTCAATGAAGTAAATACTATGCCTGGCTTTACTCCATTGAGTATGACTCCTGTACTTTGGGGAGCTACTAATGGTACTACTTATAGTGGAGTAGTCGAATGGTTAATAGAATTAGCCTTTGAAAGATATGAAGAAGAAAGGTCCATATCTAATAGGAGGATTTTAGAATAATGATTGCAAGAGAACTAAAGAAAATTAATAAAATGATAAATGGAGAAAGCCTAAATCCAAAATATGAAAATATATTAATAGAAGGGGTTTCTACAGATTCTAGGCAAATAAAAGAAAAGCAATTATTTATTCCACTAATTGGAGAGAATTTTAATGGTCACAAATTTCTTCAAGATGCAATAGAAAAAGGAGCTTGTGCTACTTTATGGGCTAAAGATGAGCCAGTTCCAGATCTAGACTTCCCCTTTATATTAGTAGATGACACTCTAATAGCTTTACAACAATTAGCAAAAGAATATAGAAAAGAATTAGATGTAAAAATAATAGGTATTACAGGCAGCAATGGGAAAACCTCAACTAAAGATATCTTAGATGGACTTTTAGATACTCAATATAAAACCCAAAAAACTTTAGGTAATTTCAATAATCATATAGGTGTTCCTCTAACTGTATTAGATTTAGAAGAAGATACAGAAATAGCTGTAATTGAAATGGGCACTTCGGATTTTGGAGAAATAGAACTATTGACTTCAATTGTCAAACCTCATGTAGCAATAATTACTAATATTGGAGAAGCTCATTTACAATGGTTTAAAACTAGAGAAAATGTAGCAAAAGAAAAACTAGAGATAATAAAGGGTTTAGACTCAGATGGGTTATTTGTATATTGGGGAGATGACCCTATACTAAAAGAAAAAGTTAAAAACTTAAATATAGAACAGGAAATCTTAAGCTATGGAATTGCAAAAGATAATGACTATATTTGTGAATTAGACTCTTTAGAGAAAAATGGACTATATTTTAAATTAAAATCTCCTATAGAAGAAAGATATTTTCTTCCAATGCTTGGGAAACACTATATGTACAATGCTACTGCGGCTATTTTAGTAGCAAGGTATTTTAATATTCCTTTTGAAAATATACAATATGGATTAGACCATATGAATGCGACTGGCAATAGAAATGAACTTATAAAAGCACAAGGATTTTCCATATTAAATGATAGCTATAAATCTAATCCTTCTAGTTTATTAGCTGCATTAGACACCCTATATAATTTAGAAGGATTTGATCAAAAGATTGTAGTATTAGGAGATATGCAAGGATTAGGAGATACAGAAATAGAAATGCATGAAGATGTTGGAAGACAAATTGACCCAGATGAAGTTGAATATATACTCACCATAGGACCTATATCCAAATACTTAGGAAAAGCCGCTAAAATTAATTTTAGTGAAGATAAAATAATTTCCTGTGATACAAATGATGAATTAATGGAGAATTTAAAGAAAATAGTTAAACCTCATTCAGTAGTATTAGTTAAGGCATCTAGAGCCTTTGAATTAGAAAATATAGTAGAAAGATTACAAAAAGAAATCAAACTTTGATATAAGAGTGATACAAGAGGGACGGTTCTACTTGTCGCAGGTTTGCGACAAGTAGAACCGTCCCCGCTGTATCAGATTTTATTTTTTATTATAGTTATCCTTATATCCTCATAGGATATATCCTCTGGTAATACCTCTTTAATAGGTTTTAATCTTTCTATTCCTATTTCCTCTATTACAGCTAATATTTTTTCTTCTTTAGTGGAATCTATAAATCTAGACCAATCTACCACTTGTCCATTACTATGGCATTTTTCCAAATGTCTTAAAATAGTTCCTACTGTTAAATTTCTTTTAACTGCTATTTCCTCTAAAGGTAGGCCTTCTAAATAATAATCATAAGTATTCTTATATCTATTCTCTACTTCAGCAACTGGCCTTTCTATTATTTTTCTTTCAATTTTAGAACTATCTATACCTTTTTTTTCAACATAATCCCTAATAATCTCCATAAATTCTTCACCATAGGACTCATATTTTTTCACTCCTACGCCTTTTATCTTTAAAAATTCCTCTTTGTTTTTAGGAAAATATGTAGCCATTTCCTTTAGACTGGAATCATGAAATATTATAAAAGGTGCTATAGCATTTTTCTGAGCTATTTCATATCTTAATTCTCTTAATTCTTCAAACAAATCTTTGTCATAATTTTTATCAATATAATCTAGATTTAAAGTTTTTCTTATATTGACCTTTCTTTCAGACAATTGCTTTTTCTCTATTAAATCTTTTTTGTGATAAACCTTCGTTTCTCCTTTCAATATTAGAGCTGATTTTGGCGTTAATTTCAAAACAGGATATTTATCTGCTGTCATATGAATATAATCCATAGACACTAAGACCATAATCATTTCCTTTATTGCTGCCTCTGTATATTCTTCCATAATTCCATAGGTAGATAATTTATCTAGTTCTAATTCTAATATTCTTTTACTTTTAGAACCTCTTAGAACCTGAGCTATAACTGTGGTTCCAAACTTTTCCCTTACTCTATATATACAAGATAATATTTTTTGAGCCTCTATGGTAATATCTACCATTGCAGATTTACTTAAACAATTGCCACAATTATTGCAATTTTCCTCTTCTGTTTCTTCGCCAAAATAGTTCAGAATACTATTTCTTAAACATTCATTTGTATTACAATAATCTATTAAGTATTGAAGATTTGTATATAATAGTTTTTCTCTTTCTGGAGAATAGGTACTGTTTTGGATTAAATATTTTTGTTTTACAATATCCTGTGGAGAATAAAGTAAGATACAATCGCTAGGTTCCCCATCTCTTCCTGCCCTACCCGCTTCTTGATAATAGGCTTCCATATTTTTAGGCATATTGTAATGTATGACAAATCTCACATCAGGCTTGTCTATACCGAGTCCAAAAGCATTTGTAGCTACTATAATTCTTTTATTATTAAATATAAAATCCTCTTGATTTTGTCTTCGGATTTCATCATACATTCCTCCATGATATCCTATGGCATCAATACCTTTTTCCTGCAATTTTTTAGTTAAGGCATCTACAGTCTTTCTAGTAGCACAATATATTATTCCTGATTTCTCCTTGTAATTTTCTTCTAGATAATCTAAAACATAATTCAGTTTTTTTGTTGGCTTCACCACTTGATAAAATAAATTTGGTCTATCAAATCCTATGACTGAAATCAATGGTTTCTTTAATCCTATTAATTTTTCTATTTCCTCTATTACTTCTTTGGTAGCTGTAGCTGTATAGGCAGATACTACTGGTCTACTGTCTAAAGAATTTATAAATTTAGGTATCTCTAAATAGCTAGGTCTAAAATCGTGTCCCCACTGACTTATACAATGGGCTTCATCTATGGCTACCATAGATATTTTTATTTCTTTTACTAAATTCAAAAATATGTATGTATTAAGTCTCTCTGGTGCTACATAAACAATTTTATATTTATTTCCCCTTATTTCCTTTAGCCTTAAATTAAACTCCCCTTGACTTAAAGTGCTATTGATATAAGTTCCAGGTATGCCCATTTCATTTAATGAATCCACCTGATCTTTCATTAAGGATATTAATGGAGATATGACTATGGTAATCCCATCCATTAAAATTGCAGGAAGTTGATAACAAAGGGACTTCCCACCACCAGTAGGCATTACTCCTAATACATCTTTCCCTTCCAAACTTCCCTTAATTAATTTTTCCTGTCCCTTTCTAAATTCATCATAGCCAAAATAGTCCTTTAATGCACCATATATATCCATTCCTATCCCTCCATCAAATACATTATACCATTTTAATAATTATGGTAAATAACTTCACTTTTTGAAGCCAGACCCTAAAAAGTGAAGTTGTTTTATAACATAAACTCAAATAAATAAACTACAACAGAAAGCACTCTAGTTATTATTTTTTTAATAAAGGAAACTTTTCCAGCCTTTACTTTAGAATTTTCTATATAATTATAATCCTCTCCCACTATCAAGCTTTGTTCCATATATTTTCCTATTTCTTCTTTTAAATGCTCTGCAAACTCTTCACTATCTATAATCACCATAGTTTCTGTACTCAAATGTACTGAACGAGAATCAAAATTAAAAGAACCAACAGCTGATATTCTTTCGTCAAATATATAGGATTTGGCATGTATAGAACCAGGCCCTTGAAACTCATATACATTGGTGCTATTATCTACTATGTTTTCCCTATGATTCATATATCCTGCTATAGCAAAGGGATTTGGACTGACATATAGAGAATTAGTTAAAACATCTATGTCATCTACATTAATACTGTTTATATCCAAAATCTTAAGCATATTTCTAGTAGGAATTATATATGGACTCTGGATTAATATCGACTCCTTAGAATTTCTAGCTAAATTAGTCAATTCATAATAAACCCAAGGCTCCTTATTAAGACTTTGTATAGGATTATGAATTAATGTAATTTTATTAGTAGGAAAAGTTCTTTCTTCCCAATTAAAGTCATTCTCAAATATTTCTGGATTAGAATTTCTCATACTTTCAAGTTTATCTTTTAAATCCTCCGTTTTTTCTTCCCCTTTTGTAATTTGTCTATGGCTTAAATTCTCTTTTGGATACACTGAATAATCATGATTCCATACTAAATTAAAATATTTTTCCATTTGAGATATTACAGAATTGAGATAATTATTTTCATTTGTATTGATAATTAATACATCTCTATCATTAACTACTTCTATATTGGCATCATCCTGTGCAAAATATTTGTCTCCAATATTTCTGCCACCAATTATAGCAATATTATTATCCGCTATTATAAACTTATCATGTAGTCTATTATTCCAAGTCCAAGGTTTAAATATATTAAATGGTTCATAGAATTTCAATTCTATATTAGGATGATTTGAAAATGCATATATTACATCCTTTAAATTCCCTTCCAGATGATGAAATATTCCATCTAAAATAAACCTAACCTGAACTCCTCTATCTGCCGCCTCTATTATACTTCCTAGAAAAATATCTGTAGATATACCATCATGAATTGTATAATAGGATATATCTAAAGTTTCCTCTGCATTTTCAATTATATCCACCCTAACCAAACCTGAATAATATCTATCTTCTATTAAGGCTACTCTATCTTGCCCTACATTTTCAGCAAAAAATCTATCTATAGAATGATTATCTGAATATCCACTAGGCTTTGGCTTATAAATTCCAAAAATTATTACTCCAAATATAGCTGTATATATAAGATAAAATTTTAAAATATGTTTAATATAAATAGCTATATTTTTTATATCCATTGTTCTCCCCCCAATAAGCTAACAAATTTTTAGTCTATAATAATTACATACCCAAAGTTTTAATTCTTATATTAAATTAAAAGTATTTATAATTATAAGGTAGTTAAATATGATACAATTATATCAATAATATGGCATTTTTAAAACCTAAGGTGGGGTGGTGAAGTTTATGAATATTAAGAGACTATCTCTGGTGATACTAGCCTTAATAATAATGATATCCCTTGTGGCATGCGGAAACAAATTTATATGTGCTGATATATGCTGCCAGATTAAAACTGGAGAGAATATAAAATTTTTTATAGCAGCAGATCCACATTATATGTCAAAGGAATTATTTGATGATGGAGAAGCTTTCAACAAATTTCTAAATACTGGCGATGGAAAACTAATACATTATTCTGAAGAAATATTTGATGCTTTTACTTATGATATAGAAAATCATAAGCCAGATATATTAATAGTTCCTGGAGATTTAACTTGTAATGGGGAAAAAGAAAGCCATTTAGAATTTGCAAAAAAGCTAAAAGCCATTCATAAAATGGGGGTTTGTGTATTGGTAGTACCAGGAAATCACGATATAGATAATTCTTGGGCTAGAAAATATGCAGGAGATGAGTTAATTAAAATAGATTCCATAAGTCCTGAAGAATTTGAAGATATTTATTCTGCCTATGGATATAAAGATGCAGCATCTAGAGATCCTAATTCCTTAAGCTATTTGGCAACTCCAGCTGAGGATCTATGGGTATTAATGTTAGACTCTGCAATATATAATAAAAATAAATTTAGAGATGGTCCCGAAATGGGTGGTGAAATTTCCCCCAAAACCTTAGAATGGGTTAAAGAATGCGCTAATCTTGCTAAGGAAAATAATGCAAAATTACTTGGAGTGATGCATCATAGTCTAATAGACCATAGTGATATAGTAAATGAAAACTATACCATAAATAATAATGTGGAAGTTATAAAGGTATTTCAAGATTGTGGAATAGATTTAGTTTTAACTGGACATATACATTTACAGGATATTAAATCTCATAAAGAGAATAATAAAACTATATATGACATAGCTACTTCTTGCTTATCTGCGTATCCAAATCAATATGGTGTATTAGATTTTAATCCAGATAAGGGTTATTATTATAAAACCTCTAGGATAAATATATATGATTGGGCTTGGGAAAATGAAATAGAAGATAAAAATATAACTAATTTTAGAAAATATTCTAGAGAATTTTTTAAAAACCGTAGTTATGATAGATATTATACTAAGCTTTTAGAAATATCTAAATACTCTAATAGAGAAATGGCTGCTATATCAGAAACCATGTCTATACTAAATTTAAGGTATTTTGCAGGCTTTAGAAACAGTGAATTATATGATATATTCAATACAGAAGGCTTTGAAATTTTATTAGAATCTGCTCCTAATTCCGTAAGAGATTATGCCCTATCTATGTTTAGTGACGAGAAAACAGATAATAATAAAATATTTATTCCCATAAATATAAATAATAAAAATTAGGGAGGTAATTGCATGGAAATTAATAAAGTTTATTATGGATTTAAATTAGAAGAAGAATATGAAGTAAAAGAAATTCAATCTATTGCAAGAATTTTTTCTCATGAAAAATCTGGTGCGAAACTACTCCACTTGGAAAATGATGATGATAATAAAGTGTTTTCCATTGGATTTAGAACTCCACCAGAAAATAGTACAGGGGTTCCTCATATTATAGAGCATTGTGTATTATCTGGCTCTAGAAAATATAGAACTAAGGAACCTTTTATGGATATGCTTAAAGGTTCACTTCAAACTTTTATCAATGCCATAACTTTTAGTGACAAAACTGTATATCCTGTAGCTAGTAGAAATGAAAAAGACTTTTTTAATTTAATGGATGTGTATTTAGATGCAGTACTTCATCCAAGAATATACGAAGAACCTAAAATATTTATGCAAGAAGGATGGCATCATGAATTATTTAATGAAGATGATCCTATAATTTATAAGGGTGTTGTATATAATGAAATGCAAGGTGCTTATTCTTCACCAGAAAGAATTTTGGGAGATGAAATAGATAAATCCTTGTATCCAGATACTTGTTATAGATTTTCTTCTGGTGGAAAGCCAGAAGTTATACCAAATCTTAGCTATGAAGAATTTTTGGACTTTCATAAAAAATTCTATCATCCTTCCAATAGCTATATATATTTATATGGCAATGGAGATATAGAAAAACAATTAGAATTTATAGATAGAGAATATCTTTCTGAATTTGATAAAGTCGAAATTGATTCAGAAATTTATATTCAATTACCATTCACTGAAAGACGTGAAACCGTAGCATATTATCCAATTTTAAAAAATGATCCTGATGAAAATCGTAGCTATCTAAGTTTAAATTTCGTATTAGGAGAAAATATAGATCCAGAATTGTACTTAATGACTAGTATAATAGGACTATTATTAATAGATACAGAAGCAGCACCACTTAAAAAGGCCTTAATTGAAGCTGAAATTGGAGAAGATATATTTTCTATGCCCACTGGAGGCATACAGCCTGGTTTTAGTATAGTTGCTAAAAACTCCTCTATGGATAAAAAAGATAAATTTGAAAAAGTTGTTTTTGATACCTTAAATAAATTAGTTAAAGAAGGCATAGATAGAAAATTAATTGAAGCCTCTATTAATATAATAGAATTTAATTTAAGAGAAGCTATGAAATTCCCAACTAAGGGTCTTATATACAATATGCAAGCTTTAGATAGCTGGCTATATGATGGTAATCCAACTACTCATCTTCAATATGATGCTACTTTAGAAAAACTAAAAGCAAATATAGATAATGGATATTTTGAAAAGTTTATTGAAGAAAAACTTATTAATAATCCTCATAGTTCCTTAGTTATCATAAATCCTAAAAAAGGATTAGGAGAAGAGGAAATTAAAGAAACAGAATTAGAATTAGAAAAATATAAAAATACACTTACAAAAGAAGAAATTGAAAATTTAATTGTGAAAAATGAAGAATTAAAAGAAATGCAACTTTCAGATGACACAGAAGAAGCCAAGGCTACTATACCTAAACTTTCAATTTCAGATGTAGAACCCGAAACAGAAACTATTCCTCAAGAAGTAATTAAAGATGAAAATACAACTATATTATTCCACGATATATTTACTAGTAAGATTTCCTATTTGGATTTCTATTTTGATACATCCATGGTAGATGAGGAATTAATCCCATATATTAGTCTATTGTCTAGCCTTTTAGGGAAATTAGATACAGAAGATAAATCCTATGGAGAACTATCCAATGATATATATGTAAATACTGGAGGAATAGACTTAGATGCAGTAGCATATGCCCAAAAAGACAATGATAATATATACTATCCTAAATTTGTAATAAGTGGTAGAGCTATTGGAGAAAAAAATACTATTGCAATGATGGAACTTATAAATGAAATCATTACTAAAACTAAAATAGAAGACGAAAAGAGAATTAAAGAACTTCTCCAACAGATAAAATCCAGAATGGAAATGTCTATTTTTGATATGGGCCACGCCTTAGCAGCTGGTAGAGTTGGTTCTTATTTCTCATCAGCTGGAAAATATGCAGAAAAACTAAAGGGACTAGAATATTATTGGTTTATATCAGAAATATTAGCAGATTTTGATAAGAATAAAGAAGAAATTATCTCTAATTTAAATAAAGTATATAGAGAAATATTTAATATAAACAATTTGATTATATCCTTTACAGGAGATAAAGAAGATTTTGCTGTAATTAAGGATAATTTCCATATAATAAGTGATAATCTTAACACAAATACCTGGGAAGTAAAACAATATAATTTCCCTAAATCTAAATTAAACGAAGGAATACTATCCTCTGCAAATGTTCAATATGTATCTAAGGGATATAATTTTAGAGATTCAGGCTATGATTATAGTGGAAAAATGGCAGTTCTAGGTACTATTTTAAGTAGAGACTATCTACACAATAGAATTAGAGCTCAAGGTGGTGCCTATGGTGCTGGTATATCCTTTGGTAGAACTGGCTTGGTAACTACTTATTCCTATAGAGATCCTAATTTAACAGAAACTATAGAAGTCTATGATAATATGGCAGACTATATTGAAAATCTAAATTTAAATGAAGAAGATTTAAGCACTTACATCATAGGAACCATTAGTAAATTAGACCCCGCCATAACTCCACATGGAAAAGGAGCTATAGCCACTAGTAGATATATCACAGGTTTAACACAAGAAGAAGTTCAAAAAACAAGAGATGAAGTACTAGATACTAAATTAGAGGATCTAAAAGCCTTTGCACCATTATTAAAAGACACTATGAAAGAAAATTATCTATGTGTACTAGGTAATGAAGCTAAAATCGAAGAAAATGAAAAAGTATTTGAAAAATTAGTTAAATTGAATAAGTAGGTCAAAGTGGGGACTGTCAAACGTTAGGGACAGGTACTTTTGTTTGGGCGCTGTCAAACATTAGGGACTGTCCCTTTCATTTGATTGCTGTCTTCTAACTCAAACTCTCCATAGATATATTGAACGCCTTCTTCCATGCAAATATATTTACCATAATTATTACAAGCATATATATATATTTACCATAATTAATAGTTGTAGAAAAGTAGTGAATTCCAGCTAAAACCCCTAGAAAAAGAAACAATGGTATTATAATAAACCCTCCACCTTGATTAGCCTCTTCATAAGGCTTTGAAAAAGGCAAAATCTTTTCAAAAGCTCTAAAACAAATTGCAGTAAATAACAATGCACTTATAAAAACTATAATTAAATCTACAGCTATTTTACCTTTAAATATAATCATAAATAGTATACTTTCGAAAAAATATATAGGAAGTAAAAGATTTATTATAAATGCCTTTATAGCTCCTTTAAATATAGCCATTGTATCAGTAAAAGGCAACATTTTATAAATCCAAGCACCTTTATATTTATCTGAATACCCTATCATCATAAGTACGGTGGGCACTATAAGTGCAACAAAATATATATTAAGATACATCTTACTATTAGCTACACGTTCCCATCCTGAATCTTTAAACTTTGATAATATAAATATAAATGGGAAAATCAAAGAAAATCCCAATGATGGATATACTTTAAGTTTAAAATTTCTTTCTTTTTGCATCATATTTGTGGCAAATCTAAAGAATGTCC
Source organism: uncultured Clostridiaceae bacterium (assembly GCA_964564325.1). GTDB lineage: Bacteria > Bacillota > Clostridia > Tissierellales > Tepidimicrobiaceae > JAAZMA01. Next base: position 159 of record CAZMBD010000065.1, on the reverse strand, counting down.
TTTCTTCTTTAGTCTTACATACTATATTTGATAAATAATAATTAAATCCCTTATCTTTAACTTTAACATTTCCACTAGTATTATTTAACTTTTGCAAATTGCTTTCAAAAGAAGGTGTAAGCTTTACATATATAATTATTGATAATATAGGGATTATCA
>CAZMBD010000064.1:0-13197 GCA_964564325.1 uncultured Clostridiaceae bacterium | reverse complement strand
GGTGTGCAGGGCCTACCTTGATTTATTACGCTTGTGCACTTATAAATATCTCTTCAAATTCTTTTCCATCTAAAGTTTCTCTTTCTAATAGAGCTTCTGCTACCTTGTGAAGAACATTCATGTTTTCCTTTAATAATTTTTCTGCTGTATTATATGCTCTATCTATTAAGCTTCTCATTTCTCTATCTATGGCTGCTGCTACTTCTTCACTATAGTTTCTAGCTCTACCTAAATCTCTACCTACAAACACTTCCTCTTCATCGGTGCCATAAGTCATAGGTCCTAAATTATTACTCATACCATAGTGAGTTACCATTCTTCTAGCTAATTTAGTTGCTCTTTCTATGTCATTTTGAGCCCCTGTAGATATATCTTCTAATACTAAAGCTTCTGCTGCTCTACCACCTAATAAGCTAACTAACTCATCTTCCATTTCTTTTTTAGTCATATAGTATCTGTCTTCCTCTGGTAAATAAGCTGTAAAACCACCAGCCATTCCTCTAGGAATAATAGTTACCATATGAACTGGGTCTTGATTGGGAAGAAGTCTTGAAGTTATTGCATGACCAGCTTCATGATAAGCAGTAAGCCTTCTTTCTTCTTCACTAATAACTTTAGATTTCTTTTCAGGACCTGCCACTACCTTAATAGAGGCCTCATTTATAGTTTCCATATCTATTTTTTTTCGATTATTTCTTGCAGAAAGTAGTGCTGCTTCATTTGTCAAGTTTTCCAAATCAGCTGGGGAAAATCCTGGGGTTCTCTTAGCTACTACTTGTAAATCTACATCATCATCTAATGGTTTATTTCTAGTATGAACCTTTAATATTTCTTCCCTAGCCTTTACATCCGGAAGACCTACATAGATTTGTCTATCAAATCTACCTGGTCTTAAAATTGCTGGGTCTAAAATATCAGGCCTATTAGTAGCTGCCATTACTATAATACCTTCATTGGTTCCAAAACCATCCATTTCAACTAATAGCTGGTTTAATGTCTGCTCCCTTTCATCATGGCCACCACCTAAACCTGCTCCTCTTCTTCTTCCTACTGCATCTATTTCATCTATGAAGATTATACAAGGTGCATTTTTCTTAGCCTGTTCAAATAAATCTCTTACCCTACTAGCTCCTACTCCTACAAACATTTCTACAAAATCTGAACCTGAGATGCTGAAAAATGGTACTCCAGCTTCTCCTGCTACAGCCTTACTTAAATAAGTTTTACCAGTACCTGGAGGTCCTACTAATAAAACCCCTTTAGGAATTCTTGCACCTATTTCTAAATATTTTCTTGGACTTTTAAGAAAATCTACAATTTCTTCTAACTCTTCCTTCTCTTCTTCTAAACCTGCTACATCGTCAAAAGTTACTAAATTTTTATCATCTTCTCTATGCATTTTAGCCTTGCTTTTCCCAAAGGACATGACTCTATTGCCACCACCCTGAGATTGTTGCATAAATGCAAACCATAATACAACAAGCAACAATAATGCAAATATAGTAGGTAATGCTTGGAGTATCCAAGGTGTACTTGGTTCAGCTTCTGCACCATAGGATTTTATCTCTCCGGAATCTATTTTGTCTTTTAAATAGTCATTGTAGAAATTATTTTTCATATGTTCTGGAATCAAAAATTCATATTGTGTTCCATCCGCAAGTTTACCTTTCAGCACATCTCCTCGAGTTGTAATAGTTTTTATATTTCCTTTATCTAAATTATCTAAGAATTCAATTGCATCCATTTCTTTTACTTGCTCTATATCTTTACTAAATGTGGATACTGCAAAGATTATTATAATAAATAGAAGCAAATAAAAACTACTGCCTCTAAAAAATTTCCTCAATTCAAGTCCTCCTTCCTGTCTAAAATCAAATCATATTCTCCAATTATAGCATATTAAAGTCTAAAGTACAATAAAATTTCTTTGAAATTTAACTATAAACCTCTTCCTTTAATGCTGCAATATAGGGAAGATTTCTATATTTTTGTGCATAGTCTATTCCATAACCTACTACAAATTCATCCGGAATTACAAACCCTCTATAGGCTACTGGAACTTCTATTTTTCTTCTATCTGGTTTGTCTAATAGAGTACAAACCTTTACAGATTCTGCACCTCTCTTATTTAAATTATCTATTAAATAGGACAATGTAAGGCCAGTGTCTATTATGTCTTCTACTATTAATATATCCTTACCCTCTATACTAGAATCTAAATCTTTTAATAATCTAACTACACCTGTAGAAGTAGAAGAATCCCCATAGCTAGACACTGCCATAAAATCCATTTCTACTGGCATTTCTATGCTTCTAGCTAAATCACTCATAAATATTACTGCTCCTTTTAATATACCTACTAACATTAAATTTCTACCTTCATAATCCTTATTTATCTGTTCTCCTAATTCTTTTACTTTTAATTCTATTTCTTCATCTGTTACTAGTACTTCTTTTATAAAATCTTCCATTTTTACTCCCCCTCAATTAATCTTTTCGAAAGATATTTTCAATATAGTTTCTGTAAAATCTGTTATCTTATATAGATCACTAATTCTATAGCCTACTATCCATAAGATATTTTCTTCATCTACTAAAATTGGAATTAAGTCTCTTTTCTCCTTTGGTATCTTTTCGTCTATAAAATAATCCTTCAATTTTTTATTCCCATTCATTCCATACGGAACAAAACGGTCTCCAGCTTTTCGATTTCTAATATAGAGCCCTTTATTTATTTTATCATAATCAAAGTATTTTATAAATCTATTACCAGTATAAGTATCCAAATTATCTGAAGTAATAAGCTCTGTTGAAATTTTTAATCTTAATTCTTCTATATATGTACTACCATTAATGGGTATTTCATATAGATAATCTTTTATGTCTATTTCTTCCTTTTTTTCTATGATGAGATTGTCATAGCTTGTCTTAGCTATTATATTGTCTATTATATCAATACTTTTCCCTGTCCCCCCTTCTGTAAATAATCTTAATATATTAGATATATGTTGTTCTGTAAGCCCTTGAACACTATCATTTATATGAATTATAACATTTCTTATAATTCTTTGCTGAATACTTTTTTCTTCTTTTAAAAAACTATGCTTATCTAAAATTATACTATCTTTCTTTATATTTTTCACCATTTTATCATAGCTTTTTTTAGTATATAATTCTAAAAATTCATTATCTATAGTAGCAATCCTAGAAGTTCGCCATAGAGCATCTACAATATTAGGATTGAAGTTTTCTTCAATATAAGGAATTAGTTCTAGTCTTATTTTATTTCTATTATAAATGGTTTCTAAATTAGTCTTATCTAATCTAGTTTCAATATTTCTATCTTCTAAATATTTTTCTATTTCAATTCTTTCAATATTTAAAATAGGTCTAATTATATCTTGAGATACAAAATCCATACCACATAAACCATCTATACCTGTACCTCTGAAGAGTCTCATCAATAATGTTTCAGCTTGATCATTTTTATTATGAGCAACTGCAATTTTCCCCCTACCTAAATCATTGGCAATTTTACGGAAAAATCCATATCGTAATTCTCTACCAGCTTCTTCAGAGGATAAGCCCTTTTCCTTTGCATATTTGTCCATATTAACTCTTGTGGAGTAATAAGGTAATTTAAGTTTTTTAGACAAATCCCTTACAAATTTTTCGTCTTCTATGGCATCTTTCCCTCTTACCCCATGATTTACATGAGCTATATAAATATTAAAATCTATTTCTTCTATATCTAATAAGACATAAAGGAGTGCCATAGAATCTGGCCCTCCTGAAAGCCCAATTATTATATTGTCTCCATTTTCAATTAAATTATATTTTCTTATATTTTCTAATACCCTATCTTTCATAAATATCACCTATTTCCCTATATTAATTTTATATGAATTTATCTCGTATTTCAATCATTAAAAAATTCTCTTTATTCCTATCAAAATAATAAAAACAAAACTGACTATAGAAGCTATTAATACATAGTCAATTTTGCTTAATTTTTTATTACACTTACTTTTATTTACTATTTTATATAGATAAATATAATATTTATCAAAGGTTTTAAACTTTCCTTTAAGTCCATTTATTAGAAAATATTTTTCATCTACTATTAAGGGAAATTTATATATTTTCCCTATAATTTGATCCAAATCATATATTATAGGACTATATTCTATTTGAGCTATTAAACTTACCATTAGCATAGTTATGCTAAATAATATGCCTGTAGTATAATTATATTTATTTTTTGTGTTCCAACATTTAATATTATAAACCTGTGTATATTCCTTAGTAGGTTCGTCTTTTTTTACTAAAGATCCATAATCTATTAAATATATATATCCTCTTTTGTCTAAAATAATATTTTCTAATTTTATATCTGTATATTTATATCCTAAATTATCAATTCCCTTTAGCATATTTAGAAGGATCAAACCAATTTTAAATACATTTCTAGTCTCCAATTTTTTGCCTTTACTGATTTCCCCTAAATTTTTCCCTTCAATATAATCCATCACAATAAAATGCCAAAGTTCTCCACCATTTTCCCAATCATCAAAATCATATGCATTAGGTACAAATCTCATGTTTTTAAATTCTACTAATGCATTGTATTCATTAGTTAAAGATAATAGTTCTTGGGATAATTTAAGCACTAATTTATTCCCATTAGAATCCTTAACCATATACACTTTCCCAAAGTTTCCCCTACCAACTAATTCAATGATTTTATATTGGTTTTGATTCCACTTACCTACTATATTCATATTCTCACCTAAACTATATTGTTGTAAGTAAAATATTCCTCATTTTCCTCAAATATTTCTATAGCCCCTTTAATGGCAAAGCCAGTAGGAGTAGTACCACCAGTTTCTACTATCTCTACTTTTTCCCTAAGCATATCTATATCTGTTGTAAAATCGCATAATAATTTATAATGTTTCTCCTTATATGGGAAAACCATAACCCCTATATTATTTTCACCTATTCTTTCTTCTAGAAAAAGTAATAATTCAAATATACTCTTTCTAGCTATATTTATTTTCTTCTTCATACTACCACTAATATCTAATATTATTAGGCATTTTAAATCTATTTCATTTCCAATTCTATCTACTAGTTTTACAAACTTATGCCTTTCCATAGGTGCTATATCCTCCATATTAACATCTAATATTTCTTTCAATTCTTGACTTACCATCTCTTCTACAGTATTATAAACAGATTTTACAGTAAGCCTACTTAAAGTTTCTGAAAGATTATCTAAACTAGTTAATTCGCATACACCACCTCCACTTTCTGCTATTTCTTCCAATTCAAAAACCGAAGACTGATTTTCCCTACTATCAATAATCCCTATAGTATTTACAATAATGGATTTGTCAAAAGCTAATTCTGCCATATTAGCTGGATTTGGCCCTGTATTGGACTGACCATCCGAAATAACTATGATTTGCTTTAACATATAAATTCCTCCCAGTGTTTTTAAGGATTATTGACAGCTTTAGAAAATTTATACTGTTTTCCATATCTTTGTAACTAAAATAGTCATATCGTCCTTAGGATTATCGTCGGAATTTAGTTTTGCTACATTTAATATTTCATTAGCAATAGTAGTAGGATTTAAACTCTCTATATTTTTTATTATATCTTTCATCCATCTTTCTACATAGGAAATATCTTTATTGGCCTCTAGTACACCATCAGACATCATAATTACAATATCTCCATCTTCTAAATATTCCTCATATACATTAAATTCCACATCTTTTAATATTCCTACTGGCAAAGATTGAGAATTGATAACTTTTACTTCGTCTTTTCTCTTTATAAAAGTAGCTGGTGAACCTGTTTTTATTATTTGCAGTTTTCCCGTACATAAATCAAATAAAGATACATCCAAAGTTGCAAATAATTCATCATTGGATTTAAGCATTAAAATAGAATTAATCGTTTTTAAAGCTACTGCCTTATCAAATTTTGCCTCTAAAAAAGATTCTAAAAGATTAATAGCAGTTGTACTTTCACGATTAGCCTTCTCTCCCATTCCCATTCCATCTGATAGGGCTACGAAATAGCTGTTTTCTCCTTCTCCAAAGGTGTAATTATCTCCAGAAACTTCATTAAATCCATTAGGTTCAGATACAGCTGTAGTTAATGCATTATATCTATTACTTTTAATTAATTTGTATTTCTGATTTTCCTCTTGCGATTTCACATAAGTCAAACACAATTTTAACGGAGTATTTATGCTTTTGGAAACTAATTTTTTAATATTTTCTCCTTTATTTACATCTTTATAGGTTTTTTCTACATCTACATATATCTCGAAATTTTCTCCATCTAATTCCATTACTATTACATCTTTTACATCTACCTTATTGTTTTTTAAATTTGCAAATATAATTTCTTCTATATCTTCTTTAAAAATAGGATTTACATATATATCATTGGCAATATTTCCTACTACTTTTGCCACTTCTTCTAATTGATCGGATACTAGTATTCTATTTTCTAAAATTTTATTTCTCCACATATTATTTATTTTAAATGTATTAAAATATCTTTTTATCTCATCTATAATTTCTTCTTTGTTTATGCAATAATCCTTAATAGCTATAGGGATATTTTCATCTACTAAACTTCCTCCTCCATCCATAATGGATATCATATTAAATATGGCATAATAAGTAGTATAAAAACCTTCTTCCCAACAAAATCTTCTCATCCCACAATTAGCACATTGAACATTAGCTATCTGATCTATTAATTGATAGACTTCCTTCGTATCTACTACAGTATCTATCTGAGTAGAGTTTCTAAAAGTTCTACCTAAATCATCAAATAGCTCGGATATTTCCTTTAATCTATTTATAGCTAATTGATCTTTTCTCTCTGCATAGTTTTTTTCTTTAGTTCGCCCTATAGCCATACCTACATAATCCGATAAATAATAGTTTAGTGGTTTATATATAATATAAAAGAAAATAATAGATAATATTAATTCCCGTGTAGTGATAAAACTAATTACATAACCATTTATATAGAAACTAATTATACTATTTGCCACTAGAAACCCCAGTACTGAACCTATCTTCCCTAACTCCCGAAAAAGACCTGCAAATAATCCTGCTAAACCATAAATAGATATAATAAAGGGCATTTCAGTTTGAGAAATATAAGTGGCCATTCCCAATGATATGCCTACTGTAGCTCCTATGAAAGCACCTTCCGAATGCCCAAAATAAAGGATCAATAAAATATTTATAATATTTTTAATGGATATATTAAATATGGAAAAATCGCCTATACCTGAAATTATTAAAGCCAATATAATAAAAGAACAAACAATTTTTTCATTGGTATAGGTTCTATTTATTTTTTCCGTAGAAATTCCATATGAAAATATATAGCTTATAGCAAATACTGTTATACCTTCAAATAAAATATTAAAAATGTCATAAATAAATATATCCTTAAAGATTAATAATATTGCAAGTCTAGTTAAAGTAAAAGTTATGCTAGTGATTATTGAAGATTTTAAAATAGAAGTTTCATTTAGTGTTTTATATCGATTATATAGTATAAAAATAAGACTTGAAGCTAAAAAATACTCTAATCCTCCAATAAAACCATGAAATGTAAACATCCCTAATACTGTAGATAAAAATAGGTATAAATTAAAATTTCCTGTAATAATATACGCAGAAATAAATCCTATTCCAAAGGGAGTCAGCTTGTCCATTATATTTGCTCGACCAATAAAAAATGCCAATATGATAGTAACAAAATAAGAACTATTAAATTCTAGTGCTTTATCAAACCTTTTCTTTTTAGGCAAAATAAATTCTGCTTTAAACATTTCCATCCCTCCACATAATTTATTTAGCCTAATAATAACAAATGTATAGTAATTTTTTTGTCAATACTTATACTTGAAAAGCAAGAATTTATTGACAAAAACTATTTCATTGTCCCATTATTTGTTAATCTAATGTAGCATTAGATTAACTCCATTTTATGTAATAATATAGCTAAAAAGTATAAAATCTTTTATTTTACATAAAGTATTATTTTGTATTTTATTCTGCAAATAACTAAATATCTCATTTTTAACTTTATCTAATAATAAAATTAATTTAAGATTAAGATGAAAAATTAAAAAACCGGAATATTCCGGTTTTATAAGTCCATGCTTTAAGTTTTAAAGCCATTAAATTGTAGGACAACTGATTTTAGCTATATAAACTAAAAATTAGTTGATCCCTTATATCTTTGCCCAGGTCCTTTTCTTCCTTCTCTGCTTTTCAATTGGTCTTGTTTGTCATTACTCTCTTTTAGGAATTGGGAAAGCTTATCTTCAAAGGACATATATTTCTGCTGCTCATCGGTTTTACTCCAATCAATCTCAATAGGATTAGTAGTTTTAGGCTTAGCTTGTCTAATTGAAAGACTTATCTTGCCATCCTTAGATACTGATAAAACTTTCACTTTCACTTTTTGATCTTTTTTCAAGTAGTCGGTTACCTTTTCCACATAATCATCAGATATTTCAGAGATATGGACTAATCCACTCTTCCCTTCGGGTAATTCAACAAATGCCCCAAAGTTTGTAATACCTGTGACCGTGCCCTCAACTACTTTTCCAACAGTTATGGGCATAAATAAACAATTCCTCCTTATAAAATATATTCTCCATTTAGTATATATTATAATGCCCTAAATGTCAAATAATACTACTTCCCATCAAATTTAAAATTCTTTTTATTCTTATTTTTATCAATATACATTATTTCCCTAGGTCTTACCATTTTTAACTCTTCCCTTGCTACCTTTTCTACAAATTCTAAAGAATCTTTATCCTTTATTTCCTTGTTTAACTCCTCTATTTCCATTTCTAATTTAGCAATCTCTGCCTCTTTCTCCAATTTAGTCTCTTTGGCTTCTCGCATTACAATTCTTTGGCTAATTAAGGATTTACATAACCAAAACACAAATAATAATAATAATAAATGTTTCAATCTAAATCCTTTTTTCTTCTTTTTCATAAAATCATCCCCTACTTTATGTATTCTACATCTTTTTAAAAAATCCTTTATTTTTTCTTAAAAATAATTTTTTTATATCTTTTTATTTCACTAAAGCTTTCCTTTGGAATTCTTTTCAATCGTTTAATTTTTATAATCTTTGGTTTTAAAAATCTTTCTAAGGCTTTAAAAGGCAATGTTATTAATTTTTTTATACCCCTATATATAAATATAATTCCATTAAAAATTTTTAATAAAAAAGGCAATAAGAACTTGCTTAAGATTTTAAGATAAATAATTCCTCCTAGAAAAAAACCTAAAAATACATATAGCCTTAATTGTGCCCAGTTGTTTTTATTTAACATATAAAAGAAAACAAATCCGATACCTATCCAAAATAGAAAATCTTCTATTATGGTGGCTATTTTTTTAGGTTTAAAATAATTTCTATTTATTCTATATATATCATAAGCTAACCCAGCTATCAAGCCTCCATAAATAGAAGTCAAAAATATATAAATTTCAATTTTTATAGTATTGTCCATATTTCTTTCACCATATTATTTAAATATTTTCCCTATTATATTGCCTTTTTGAGATGAATCCTTGTCATTATATACTATCCCATTTATAATGCCATCTATTTTTATATTTCCGTCGTCTAAATTTAATTTACCTACATTTAGCTCTTCACCTTTAATGGTCATACCACCCTTTACTGTTATTAAAATTATAGTATTTTCATTAAAACTTTCTACCTGTTCTACTCCTGTTATAGTAAGTTTAGACCTATTTTCTAACAATATATTTTGATTTTTAAACTCCACTCTTTCCTCATTCAAATCTATCCCCTCCTTTACTTACTAATATTTATGAATAAAAAAAGGCTTTTATTACAAAAGCCTATTGGATAATTCTATATAATTTTATTGCATCGTCTTTCCTTACATTGTCTTCAGTAGCTAGTACCTCTATTTTCATAGAAGATGTTCCAAAGTTTACTTGAACTATATCTCCTACTTCTACCTCATCTCCAGCCTTAGCTTGTTTTTCGTTGATAAATACTCTGCCTTGATCACAAGCTTCCTTTGCTACAGTTCTTCTTTTAATTATTCTAGAATTCTTTAAATATTTATCAATTCTCAAAATATCCCCCCCTTGGCAATTCACAATTGATAATGATCATCAAACATCAAACAAAAGGCCTTGCATACCCATTTAACAAATATAGGAAAAGACTGTCCCTAACGTTTGATAAGCAAAAAATCAGGTCATAGACCTGATTTTTTTACTTATTTACAGCTTCTTTTAAGGATTTTCCTGCTTTAAATACAGGTGCTTTTGATGCTGGGATTTGAATAACTTCTTCTGGGTTTCTTGGGTTTCTACCTTCTCTTGCTTTTCTGTCTCTTACTTCAAATGTTCCAAATCCTACTAATTGTACCTTTTCGCCATTTGCTAAAGTTCCTTCAACAACCTTCATAAATGCATTTAATGCAGCTTCTGCATCCTTCTTTGTTAAATTACTTTCTTCTGCCATACTAGCAACTAATTCAGCTTTATTCATTATACTTTCCTCCTCTAAATAAATTGTTAATTAACTCTTATTTGCTTATTCTATATTGTTTTCAAAAATCCTTCTAATTACTATAATTTTTTGTCCTATTTCCAATTTCTATGTAGCTTTGCTTCGTTCCAGAGCACATCCATTTCTTCAAGAGTCATGTTTTCCAATTCAATACCCATTTCCATTGCCTTTAACTCCATAATCTCAAATCTTTCAATAAACTTATTTACTGTTTTGTTTAATGCGACTTCTGGATTAACGTCTAAAAATCTACATACATTTACTACAGAGAATAATAAATCACCTAATTCTTCTTCTATCTTTTCCACATCACCACCTTCAAAATTATCTATTGCCTCCATCACTTCGTAGTACTCTTCTTTTACTTTGTCTAGAGGTCCTTCTACATTCTCCCAATCAAATCCAATTCCTCTAGCTCTTTCTTGAACTTTAAAACTACGAAGAAGTGCAGGAAGTCTTGGAACATCCTTTAAAGTATCAGTGTAGGTAGAAATATCCCTATCTTTAAACTTCAGTTTATTCCAATTATATACTACTTCTTCAGATTTTTCTACTTTTTTTTCATTAAATACATGAGGATGTCGAAAAATCATTTTTTCATTTAATTTAGTAAATACTTCATAAATATTAAATTCTCCTTCTTCTAATCCTATTTGACTATGAAGTACTACCTGAAGGAGAAGATCTCCTAATTCCTCTACTAAATTATCTATATCCCTATTATCAATGGCCTCTACTACCTCATAGGCTTCTTCAATTACACATCCTCTAAGAGATTCATGACTTTGTTCCCTATCCCAAGGGCAACCATCTTCAGACCTTAATATTTCCACCGTATCTATAATATCGACCATATTATAGATTTTTTTATCTATTTTATCCACTTTAGGTATATATATACTAGTTAAAGAGCTTATACTATGGATTCTATCTACTTTATATATGGGAATTTTATAAATTTCTTCTTTTCCTGTTATTCCACCATTATTAATTAGGTATATTTCATACTCATCTCCGTAAACTTGAGATAATATCAGCTTTATATCAGAAGCGACTTTATTATTATATACCTGAGTGATGATACAATCAAGATTTATATCCACATCTTTTATTTTAAATCCTACCCCATCTACTATTTTTAATCCATGAATAGGATCTACACCCATTAATTCAATAATAGTTTCAATAAAGGATATAGCCGTTAATATCTCTATTTTCAAATCTTCATTTTCACTATTTAACAATAGCTCTACAGTTCTTTCAGCTACCATAGGATTTCCTGGTACTAAATAATTAATAGTATCATACTCTTTGGACTTATTTATCAAATCCTTAACTATATATTCATATACTTTCTCAAAATCTTCTTGTTCTTCATAGACATAATCATAAGATTCATAGTGTATATTATTCTCCTTAAAATATTCTATTGTAGGATGTTTCTCTGTTCTTAAATAATTTCTATCTCCAGATTTAATCCTATTTATAACCCCTAAGGTTAAAGCATCTACATTACCTGGGCCTAATCCTAAGATATAAATTTTCCCCATAGATATTTACTCCTTTGTCTTTTTACATCTATTTTTTAAGTATTCCTAATTTCAACAACTTTTTAGCTATCTTTTCTCCATTTGGCAATAAATTAAAATCTTCGTAGGTTAAAGAACCAGTAATTAAAAGAAGTATCATATAAACTATTGCTGCTAAAAATATAGCTATTAAAGTTGCTAATTTACTTCCAAGTATCCCCAAAAGTCCTATATAAGAAAATTTAGCAACTAAAGCCATGCCTAATGTAGATATAAGTGGTTTGATGAATACTTCCATAATATTAAGTTTTAATCTAGTATACTTTCTAACAGCCATTAAGTCAAGTATTACAGCTATAAAATATGCTGATACAGTAGATATAGCTGCTCCTTTTACATTAATATCTCTTATACCTGTTAAAGTATATGTTAAAAATACTTTAACTACTGCCCCTACAGCCAAGTTCGCCACTGGAACTATAGGTCGACCTAGTCCTTGTAAAATTGCAGTTAAAGATTGAACTAAAGTTAAAAATATTATTCCAAAAGAAAGTATAGAGAGTATCTCTCCTGTACTTGCTATCTCCTCTGGACTAAGTTTGAAATATAATAATCCTATTATAGGCTCTGCTAATACAAATAAACCAAAAGCTGCAGGTAATCCTATAAGTAATGTAATCCTCATACTAGAAGAAGTTAAATTCCTTATTTCCCTGTAATCTTTTTTAGTATTAGCCATAGATATAGCAGGTACTAAAGACATAGATAGGGCAGTAGAAAAAATCAATGGTAAATTTATCAAAGTCTGTGCATGACCTGTTAATTGACCAAATAACGCATTAGCCTCTTTTTTATTAAAACCTATGGCTTCCAATCTTTTAAATACTAATCGAGTATCTATGGCATTCATTATAGGCACTATAGCTGCACCTATGGTAATAGGAATAGCTATGATCAATAATTCCTTCACTATATTATTTACACTTTCTTCTTTACCTGTACTTAAATTTATTTCTTCTCCTATTTCTCTTCTTTTGGA
>CAZMBD010000063.1:0-13334 GCA_964564325.1 uncultured Clostridiaceae bacterium | reverse complement strand
ATTCTATAGGTTTTACTTATGTACTAGAGTACTTTTATAGATAATCTTGATTAGACTTCATAAATTATTGGTGATAAACTTTTAATAACTTTAGATTTTAAACCAATTGCAGGAACTATAATATATTAGGTAGGGGGGTTATCAATGATAAAGAGGCGGTTCATTTTATTACTATTTGTTGCACTGATGATAACTGTACTTGTAGGATGTGAGCAAGTATCAAATAAATCAGTGGATACTCCAGTAAATGAAAACACACAAAATGTAGATGTAGAAAAGGTTGAAGCCGTAGATGTGAAAAAGGTATTTGTTTCTCCCCAATGGGTTAAAAGTGTTATTGATGGGGAGCAGGAAGAATCAAAAAAATATATAATTTTGGAAGCATCTTGGGGAACAACTGATGATAGTCCTGATTATAATATAGGTCATATACCGGGTGCTGTTCATGTAGATATTGCAAGTATTGAGGGAGAACCATACTGGAATTTAAAAACTCCGGAAGAAGTTGAACAAGCTATGCTAGAACTTGGAGTTACAAAGGATACAACCGTTATTCTATATGGCTCTGATCCTTCAGGTACTGCTAGAGTTGCATATGCGTATATCTGGGCAGGGGTTGATAATGTTAAGGTGCTAGATGGTAGTCTTGATGCATGGACAAAATCAGGGTATGAATTAGAAACTACTGCAAATGCAGCAACACCTGCAACAGAATTTGGTGCAAAGGTGCCGGTAAATTCGGAATTTTGGCTATCAGTTGAAGATACAGATAAGAAATTAAAAGAAGATTCTAATTTCCGTTTAGTGAGCATTCGTTCATATAAGGAATTTAATGGTGAAACTAGTGGCTATACTTATATTGATAAAGCAGGAGAACCGAAAGGTGCCGTATGGGGTAAGGGAGGCAGTGATCCATATCACATGGAAGACTATACTCACGAAGATGGAACATATATAACGATGGATGAAATGAAAGAACTTTGGAAAGGGCTTGACTTTACCTTAGATAACGAGCTTTCTTTCTACTGTGGAACAGGTTGGCGTGCATCTATTCCATTTTTAATTATGTATGAAAATGGATATACAAATATGAGCATGTATGACGGTGGGTGGTATCAATGGCAAATGAATGATAATCTTCCAGTTCAAGTAGGGGATCCAAATACTGATGAAGTTATCTACACAACAGTAGGTGAGCTTTCAAATGACAAGGCGGCAAAATAAACAAAAGTATATATATGTAATTTTGTTTGGGATTATAGAGGTTTTGGTAATAATCGGTGCTTATGCAGCTCATTATTTTACTAGAACTCGTATGGGGATGTTCCGCCATGTAGTATATCTTAATGGGAAATGGGAAAAGACGTTGCCTATTCAGACAATAAAATGGATTTCAATAAGTATAATTATTATCCTTGCAATCCTTGCATTTCTACATTATCGAAAGGAAAAAGCAAATTCTCAGGTTAACATGGTGGCAATGTTATTAACTATTGCCATAAGTGGAGGGACAGTATATTTTTTACTTGTTTACAATACGGGAAAGAATCGTGCATATTATATTTTAAGTATTTGTTATATATTAATAACAGTGCTACAGAATATTTTATATCACTATATTTCTTCAATAAAACTAAAGAAGAAAACTAAAGAAGTAATTTACAAAGAGGCTAGAACGAATTCGGTCTCTGCTATAAGGAATAAGCAAGGCTAGTAATGATAAATTTTGCATATTATTAGAAATTTCAATGTAAGGCGTAAGGCTGAAACCTATAAATAATATCTATTCGTTATTAAAGATATCTTGTTGTAATATAGGAGTGGAAGATTTAAAAGCATCAATAGAGTCGGGATTAGATGATTACATTATTCTAGATGTAAGAAAGGCAGAAAATTATAACACAAGTCATATAGTGGGTTCTTATGGGGCGGATCAAGACGCCGCAAATGAAGATGTAGATGATAAAACAAGGACAGCAAATTTAAAGAAAGCACTTTAATAAGAAAAATACTTTTTTAGTTGAGGTGAAATATGAAAAGGAAACTATTAAAACATAAATCAAAATTAATTCTTATAAGTATAATCTTAGTATCTATTTTATTATACGTTTTTAATCCTAGTGTAAATGAATTAGTGAATAATATATTTACAATGTTTGCAACAGGGGATTTTAAAGTGGTCAGGGACTTTATTGATGAATATGGAACCTATGCAATGCTGGTGTCGGCAGGATTAATGGTTTTTCAAGCAGTAATAGCACCATTGCCGGCATTTTTGATTACATTTGCAAATGCAAATTTATTTGGATGGTGGCAAGGGGCTATATTATCTTGGTCAAGTGCAATGTTAGGGGCTTTGGTATGTTTTTATATATCTCGTATTTTAGGTAGAGATATAGTAGAGAAATTGACTAGTAAGACAGGATTAGAAAGTGTTGACGAGTTTTTCGAAAAATACGGAAAACATTCCATATTAATAGCAAGACTCCTTCCTTTTATGTCTTTTGATATTGTAAGCTATGCAGCAGGACTTACTTCCATGGACTTCATGCCATTTTTTATAGCAACCGGTATAGGGCAATTACCGGCAACTATAGTTTATTCATATGTTGGAGGTATGCTAACAGGTGGAGCACAATTATTAGTAACAGGACTTCTTATATTGTTTGCATTGTCAATATTTATTGTTTTATTAAGAAAAATATATTATTCACGAGAAGCAAATAAAGTTAAGGAAAAGGGTAATGAAAAAATATAGAAAGGTTCTAATTTTTATTTTGATAATAATTATTGGATTTTTTTTAAATAGAGAACTTCAATGGAGTTCCTATTTAATGGATCATAACAATTTGAAATTAATTGTTAATTTTGTCCACAATAATTATCTATTATCAATATTTTTGTATTTAGTATTTACTATAATCGGTTCTTCAATTCTAGCTTTACCCGGAGTTACTTTTGCTGTGGTGGCAAGTGGATTATTTGGGCCTTGGATAGGAAGTTTATATTGTTTGATAGGGGCAACTATAGGATCAGTTTTATCATTTCTTTTGAGTAGATATTTGTTAAAAGATTCTATTGAGGAGTTAGTTAAGAAAAATGAAAGATTATATAATATAATCTTTCAAACAGATTCTGAAAAAGAAATGTTAATTCTGATGATAACCAGACTATTACCTATATTTCCATTTAATCTTCAAAATTTTGCTTATGGTATAACAAATATCTCTATAGCAAAATATACCATAGGGACTTTTATATTTATGATTCCGGGGATAATTATCTTTAGTATAGGTACAGAAGGAATTATAAATAGAGGAAATAGGAACAGCATGTTTTTTATAGCATTACTAACAATATCTCTTATGGTTATTATAGTGGTGTATTTATATAAAAAATATAAAATATTAACGATAAAGGAGCAAAATGAAAGATAAAGTAATTGTTTTTTTTACACGTATACCTACATTAGGTAAAACTAAAACAAGATTGGAACCTTTTTTAGGTAAAGATCTATGTGTAAAGCTTCAGACAGCTTTTATAAAAGATATATATAATAATATAAAGAGTATGGGGATAGATATAATTATCAATTATTCAGAACATGGAGATTTGGAAATTCTAAAAAACATTATGCATAAAGGTATATACTACTTAAAACAGGAAGGAAAGGATTTAGGAGAAAAGATGTACAATGCTATATCTTTTTCTTTAAAAGAATATAGAAATGTAGTACTTATAGGAAGTGATCTTCCTTTAATGAATAAAAAAGATATAGAAATGGCTTTTAATATATTGGAAACAAAAGATGTAGTTATTTCTCCATCCTTTGATGGAGGATATTATTTAATTGGAATGAAAGAAGAGAACAAAGAAATATTCAATATAAAATATAGTACAAGCACGGTGTTTGAAGAGACTATAGATAAAATAAAAAGTACAGGGAAATCTTATGGAAAAGGAAATATTCAATTAGATATAGATGACGAGAAAGACTTTATAAAGTTATATAAAATATTAAAAGAAGACGAGAGTATTTCCTGTGATAATACAAGGGAACTAGTTAGGAGGATTATGGAAAAGTGTGATAAGAATGAATAAAATTAGTTTAGATAATTTAAGAAAAGATAAAGATTTTATGGACAGGTTTGGTATAGAAGGGAAGAAAGAGTTTTCTATTTTAGGTCAGGGAGAATATAATATTAACTATATTTTCAATTCAAAAACTTATAATAAACAATTAGTACTGAGGATAGCAACAGATAGTCAGATGGGTCTAAAAAACCAAATTAGATATGAGTATAAGGCTTTAGAATTATTAAATAAGACTAATAGAACACCTAAGCCTATCTATTGTGATGATAGAAAGGAATTAATACCTTATGGATTTTTAGTTATGGAATATCTTCCGGGAAAGCATTTGGACTATAAAAAAGATTTAAAACTCGCAGCAGAGGCTCTGGCAGATATTCACAATGGATCTATCTTAAAAACTAATAATTTGTTAAAACCGGAAAATCCGATAGAAGCTATCTATGAAGAGTGTTTGAAGATGTTTGATAAATATAGATTATCAAAATATATGGATATAAATACTAAAGATAATATAGAATACTTACTGGAAAAAGGAAAGAATATAAAGGCTATTGATATAGGAAAAAGAACTATAATAAATACAGAGTTAAACTCAGGAAATTTTCTTATAAATGGAGAAGGTAAAAACAACTACATAGTAGACTGGGAGAAGCCTATATATGGATATCCGGCACAGGATCTGGGACATTTTTTAGCACCTACAACAACATTTTGGAAAACAGATATCATTTTATCCGGAGAAGAAATCTTTTTTTTTATAAAGGAGTATTGTAAAAATTCCAATCAATATAAGGATGAAAGAAAACTTTGGGATTCTGTAAAGAATTATATATCTATGAATTGTCTAAGGGGAATAACTTGGTGCGCAATGGCTTATGTAGAGTATCAAGATCCGGACAAGCTTATCTCCAATGACTATACCTATCAGAAAATCAAATCCTATTTGTCTAGGGAGTTTTTAAAGATGATAAAAGAAGAGTATTTAAATGAATATTAAATTAGATAAGGAAATTTCAATTATTGTTCCGGTATATAATGAAGTTTTTACAATTAATAAATTAATAGATAATTTAGAACAGTTTAAGGATTGCTGTGAAATTATATTTGTAGACGGTGGAAGTAGTGATGGAACTAATAGAACAATTGAAGAAAAACATAGACTTTTCTACTCTCCAAAAAAAGGTCGATCTTACCAAATGAACTATGGAGCTTCATTGTCAAAAGGAGACATTCTCTTATTTTTACATGCAGATAGTTTTTTACCTAGTGATGCTCTTAGTCAAATTCATAGAATAATCCACCAAGGATATAAAGTCGGTTGTTTTAAAATAAGATTTAATAGTAGAAGTATTATTATGAAAATATGTGGTTTCATGTCCAATTTAAGAGTTAGACTGAGAAATATAGCTTTTGGCGATCAAGGAATATTTATAAATAGAAGTTATTTCTATGAATTGGGGGGCTTTGCAGAGATACCCCTTATGGAAGACTATCAATTGTCAATGGATATAAAAGCTGCTGGGGAAAAAATAGCTCTAACTAAGACAACAATTGAAACTTCAGAAAGACGATTTGTAAAAAAAGGCAGATTTAGGACAATGGTAAGAATGCAAAGACTACAATATATGTATAGAAAAGGAGAAGATATTGAATTAATAGCAAATCTATACAAATAAGGGGGTGAAAGATTTGACAGTAAATTACGAAAAATGTATTGACTGTGGGAAGTGTACGGAACACTGTCTGTTTTTAAAAAAATATAATATAAATTTGAAGGAGTATGCTAGCCTACTCCATCTTGCGTACAGTTGTTATCTTTGTGGAGAGTGTAAGAGCATTTGTCCGGTTGATATAGACGGACGACAATCATCTTTGGATTTGAGAGAAAAGAGAATAGAAGAGGGCTATAATTTATATAGAAATGGTTATGGTATATTATTACTGGAAAAAAGAAACTACATTTTTAAAAACTATAGAAATGTAAATGGTAAAGTAGCCTTTTTCCCCGGGTGTAATTTCCCGGCATATTACCCTAATACCACCAAAATTATTTCAGAAAAGTTGAAAGAGGTTTTTAAAATTTCTACAATATTTGATTGTTGTGGTAAGCCTATAGCTGATTTAAATATGAAAAAAGAAAAGGAAAATATAAGAAATAGATTAAATAAAAGTCTCAAAGAGTTAGAAATTGAAGAACTAATATTATTATGCCCCAATTGTTATTGTTATTTAAAAAACAATTTAGATATTAAAATATCTATGATATATGAACATGATGAGATAATAGACAGCCTAATTTCTAAAGATAATTGTAATAAAATAGAAGGGCTATTATTTTTACCTTGTCCTGATAAAGAGCATAGGACAATCTATAAAATGCTGGAAAGATATATTGACAAGAACAATCTTCAAGAAATAAATAATATTCAATGCTGTGGTGCAGGCGGCTGCGCATCTATAAAAGAAAAAGAGTTGACTAAGGCTTTACAGGATGGGTTTAAAACTTATGATAGGAAAATATATTCTTATTGTGCTACTTGTTCCGGTATGATAACAAAATCAAATGCAAATGTTGAACATATCCTATGTAAACTACTTAATACAAATGAGAAAATATCTATGGGAATCAGCACAGTAAAAAACAGAGCATTATTTGCTATTAAAAAATAGGAGTGGTACTATGACTAAAAAAATAATAATAGATTGTGATAATACTTTCTCCATAGATGGTTGTGATATAGATGACGGTCTTGCAATCATATATACCTTAGTCCAAGAGAACACAGAAGTCTTAGGAATAAATACAACGTTTGGAAATAATAAATTGGAAATTGTATATCCAAATACAATTTCTTTTATGAAAAACATTGGGTATTCACATATTCCGGTTTATAAAGGTGCAGAGGGTTCTTATAAGGATAATGAAGCTGCAAAATTTTTGGTAGAGATGGCAGATAAATATAATGGAGAATTATCTATATTGGCAACAGGGTCTTTAACGAATTTATACCATGCTTGGCAGATAGATAATAATTTTTATGAAAGAATAAAGGATATTTCATTAATGGGTGGAATAACTAAACCATTAATAATAAATAGTAAAATTTTAAATGAATTAAATTTTTCTTGTAATTATAAAGCAGCCTTAAATGTATTACAATATGGAAAATCTATTATTATAGCTACAGGAAATACTTGTTTGGATGGATTTTTTACTAGAGAAAGATTTAATAAGCTAGAAGAAGGGAATGATTTTGAAAGATGGTTATATCAAAATAGTATATATTGGTTTGACAGAGAGGAAAACGTCTTTGGAAATAACGGAATATACATCTGGGATATACTATCAGCGGCAGCCCTTTTAAATCCATATTTATTTATAGAAAACATTCTATATATTACCCCGGATGAAGAAGGGATGAAAAAGGGCTTGCTACTTGGAAAAGGAAAGATGAGAAAAGTTATTATACCAAAGATAAGAGATATAGATGAATATATAGAACATGTATATGAGCAATATAAGATTTTTGGAGAAAAACACCAATTTAAAACTTAACTTAAGGATAAGCTTGTTTTTTAGGTATGAAAATGAGCTTATCTTTGTCTAATTCTATATTAACCCTATCTCCTTCTACAATGGATGTAAAGTCCGGAACAATACTTTCTAATTTCAAGTTGCTATTAGCATTATTTAGCTTTAGTAAATAATTATCCCCTTGATATATTTTCTCCGCTACTATATATTCACCGTTTCCATATTTATTTATTTTTATTGCTAAAGGCCTTATAAGGCATTTGTACTTTCCATTCTCTTTATCTACATTGCTACTAAATAGTTTGCTAATAAATTTATTATTTATTATTTTTCCATGGATATATGTACCTTTTGAAAAATAATCAGCTACTATGGTGTTGGCCGGATTTTTAAATATATTCTCCGGTGTATCATATTGTTCTATTTGACCATTATGCATAAAAGCTATTCTATCAGACATGGTAAGTGCTTCTTCTTGGTCATGGGTTACAAGTATGGTGGTTATCTTATATTCTCTTTGCAACTCTAGGACTAACTCTCGCATATCTTTTCTCAAATTTATGTCAAGACTGGAGAAGGGTTCGTCTAAAAGCAATACCATTGGTTTAGCGGCAAGGGCACGGGCTAAGGCGACTCTTTGTATTTGACCACCGGACATTTTATCCGCATGTTTATCTTCATAACCCTCTAATTTAACTTTTTTAAGTAGATTTATTGCTTCTTTTCTACATTCACTTTTACCAATACCAAGCATTTTTAAAGGGAAACTTATATTTTCTGCAACTGTCATATGGGGAAACAGTCTGAGGTCTTGGAAAACAATAACTGTTTTTCTTTTGTAAGCCGGTGTTTTATCTATTATATTTCCACCTAATATAATAGAGCCTTCATTTTGATTTATAAGACCTGCTATTGTTTTTAACAGAGTACTTTTTCCGCATCCTGAAGCACCTAAAAGTGATATCAATTCTCCGTTTTCAACTTTTAAATTTATAGACTTTAATATCTTTTTATTAGATAATGTAACAGATATATTCTTTAGTTCTAGTTCCATTTATATTTTCCCCCATTATTTTGATATGGTAGTTTCTTTGTAATTCTATCTATTATTATAAAAACTAAAAGTGTAGATATTATAAATATTAGAGCATAGGTAGAACCTAGAGAACGATCTCCTTTTGCTATAAATGGCACCATGAGTATACTGAATGATTTAACTTTTCCCCCGCCTATTAATAGGGTGATAAAATATTGGCTAAGTGAGATGATATAAGCCATGCTGATACTTGTCTTTATTCCCGGTACGAGCAGTGGCAAGGTAATATAAATAAATGATTTGAGAGGTGATGCTCCCAAAACATAGGCCTGCATTTCCAATCGTTCCCCTATAGATTGTGTTAAATCTCTCATGATACTTACAGAATAAGGTAAAGTGTATATCAGATGAACTATTATTACTCCTAATACAGTATCAGAGAGTGACATATGTATAAACACTATATGTATCCCCATAGCAAATACAGTTTCGGGTATCAGATTTGGCATAATACTCAGGAAGGCTATTAATTCCTTTCCTACAAAATCATACAGGGTTAATGCCCGGGCAGTCATAGTACCTATTATAACTGATAAAACCGCTACAGACAAAGATAATAATATACTTGAAAATAAGGTTTGAAAGACCTTTGTATGGGGTGCAAAAACTTCTTTAATTGCCCTAAATGAATAAGCCTTTGGCAATAAATTTGGCCAAGGCCATCTACCGGTAAAAGTCCACAGAAGAAGAATTACCATAGGTACCAGTATTATAAACAAACTAATATATAAGAAAATATTTAATAGTTTATTTGGTTTAAAGTTTTTCATGAATATCACCTATTATTTTATTTTTTTTAGTTATTAAATAATATATCCCCGCCATCACCCAGGTTATTATTAATATCAATCCATTCATGGCCATAGCATAAGGTCTATGACGTAAATCAGGATGAATATATTCAATATGAGCTTGTACAGGTAATGCTTTTGGGATAGTTGCCCCCAATAAAAATGGCAAGTCATAAGCTCCAAAGGAAAATGTTAAAATAATTAAGAAAGCTTTTCTTATGGCAGGCATACTTAGGGGTAAAATTATATAAAAGAAAGACTTTAATTTAGATGCACCTAAGTTTTCTGAAGCTTCTCCCAAAGTTTTATTTACACTAGACATTAAAGCTAAGCTAAAGTATGCAACAAAAGGTATTTCCTTCCACATATAGCCTAAGATAATACCAAAGTTATTTTTTGTATATAATAACAATGGGAAATCTCCTTGTGTATTTGTTAATCCTAATTTATAGAAAACCCTAGCAAGCAAGCCGTTTTGAGAGAGTATACTTATTGAAAATAATGCTACTATAGTATGAGGTATAATTATAGCCAGTTTGATTACTTGCAGTACTCTACCTTCTGTATGTCCTGTATATACCAGTGCAGTTGTAAGTATGGTGCCTAAGATCACCGCTAAGATTGAAGAAATAATAGATATTTGCAAACTTACCTTTAAAGAGTCAAGGAAAGTAGGATCACTAAGTATTTCTTTATAATATTTTAAGGTTACATCGGTCAGATTAAAAGCTGAAATATATCCAAAGCTTTGGACTATTCCATTTACAACTCCAAATATAAAAAGAACACCCAATAATACTATGGGCATTATAAGTATATAGGGTGCTTTTTTATTCATGATTTTTCACTCCTAACAATTAAAAACTTTCTACAGTTATTTACCAACTACTTCTTCTAACCAAATTTCTTCTACTATAGGAATGATATTAGCCGGCATCTCCGGTAAACGCTTAGCAAGAAGTTCATCTTGTGGTAGGACTCCCTCTCCTATATTCACATTATCAAACTTGGCTTTTTCTTCATCAGTTAACTTGTCATAAGAAACTACCGGTAATGTCCTTAACTCTTCAAATTGAGTTGTTTGTATTTCAGCTGAAATAATTGCATTGATCGCCACCATAGCAGCAGCTTTATTAGGTGAATTTTTAGCTATAGCTATATAATTAGTATTACCTACCGTACCTTTGTCAAATAGAAATGTTCGTACAGTATTGCTATATATGCCTTTTTCCCTGCCTATAGCTACTGAGTAGGATCCATAACTCATAGTCATTACCAATTCACCATCTTCAAACATATTATTAACTTCTCCTGAAGTTGCAGGGAAGGTTTTACCTTGATTCCATAAGTGCTTATTTAACTCTCTTAAATATTTTAATGCAGGTTCTATTGCTTCTTTAACTACTTCTTTATTTGCTTCCATGTCTGAGAATTGTTCATGCCCAACTATATC
Organism: uncultured Clostridiaceae bacterium; assembly: GCA_964564325.1. Taxonomy (GTDB): domain Bacteria; phylum Bacillota; class Clostridia; order Tissierellales; family Tepidimicrobiaceae; genus JAAZMA01. The sequence continues at coordinate 2,364 of CAZMBD010000063.1, read as the reverse complement.
GTAAATCAATGTTCTTACAAAAGCACTTCCTGTAAAATCAGGTAATGCAGGATAAGTTACTTTGCCTTCATACTTTTTACAATATTCCATGAATTCATCAGCATTTTTTGGTGTTTCCTCAGTTATGGCACTATCATTAATAAATACCATTTGTGCCTTGCCATAAGGTGCTTCATAACCTTCTATAGGAAATCCAAAGTCATATTTAACTTCTTCATCATCATCATCTATATATTTCTCAAAGTTAGGTAATTTTTCTATAAAAGGGCCAAATAATAAATCATTTTCCTTAGCAGAATAGAAGTTTTCTCCGTTAATCCATATCATATCGATAGTTCCCTGTTCTAAACCGGCTTGTTTTTCTCCTGCTAATTTAGCTAAAATATCGTCGATATCCATTCCAACAATTTCTAAGGTAATGTTGTATTTTTCTTTTAACATAGGAGCAACAGTTTGTTTTAACCATTTATTCCTATCTTCATCTCCGCCCCAACCATAAAAATTAACAGTATTTCCTTTAGCTTCTTCAAGTATTTGATCAAAATCCGCATTTGTATTAAATTCTTGAGATATCACATCCATCTCATTATCCTTAGGTGTTTTTGATATGCTCTTCTCTCTACTACAGCCTGTAATTAACAATAAGGCTATAATAATTGCTAATAATGATGTAAATCTTTTCAAATTCATTTTTTCCTCCTTTATTTGGCAATCTTTTTTATATATAACATTTGTAGTATATAGTATACAGGATGTTCTTAATTATTGCATTAGTATATAGTAATTTTCTATAATTGGTATCCGCTTATTAGATATATCTATAAGCGGAAATGGAAATGGGGTCAGGCTTGAATTATTTACTTATTAATAATAACTTTAGTTCTGCAAAAATAAAATCGTAATTGGTAACTCTTCCAAAAAATGAATATGGCATAAATTCTTAACCTGCGTTAAATAAAAGTTGAACCACAAATAAATCATTTAAACAATTTGATTCATGGTTTAATCACTGTACATGGCAATAAATCAATTTCTTCTATATCTAGAGCAATTTTGATTGCTAAGGACAGCAGCTGTATTTATAGATTTTTAAGCACATCTACATGTTATAAAGCAGATTACCCCAACCTAAAATCCGATCCAAAAATCAAAATATCTTATCCATTGACGCATGGTCAAATTAAATAATCCGACCAAATATTCATCAGATTATTTAATCTGATGTTTTAAAAATAGATATAAGGATTAGATTATCATTTTTCTCATACTGAAGGTAAAAGTGTATGGTCCCATTGTGTGGTCACCTCAAATTTTACTGTAAAAGATATATCAACTCCTATTGACTATTACCCTTACTACAGAAAAGAAAAATGTAAGGATATAGACAGACCTTTCAAAAGTAAAATGCAGATAGCCGAAGAACTTATAAATAATTTTGAGGCGCCGTCAAAATGTGAAAAAATCTATGTTCTAACAGATTCTTGGTATAGCAATAAGGATGTTATCCATGCTAGTCTTGGGCGAAGCTATCACTTTATAGGCGCAGTAAAATCTAATAGACTTGTATCGCCTGAAGGAATAAAACTGCAGCTTTCTCAATTTGCAGAATGCATAGATCCTGATGCCTTAGATGTCGTGACCGTCAAAGACAAGGAATACAGGGTATATACCTACGAGGGTCCGATTGCAAAATCAGAGAATACATTAGTAGTAATTTCATATGAAGTTGACGGCGATACTTTTAAAAAGCCTGTTTTTCTGATGTCAACGGATATTGAGTTAGATGCTAAAACAATAATTGAGTACTATTCAAAGCGTTGGAGTATTGAAACCAGTTATAAATATCTAAAATCAAATCTAGGGTTTGACAAATATAAAGTACGCAGCCTGTTATCTATTGAAAGATACTTTCTTATTGTATTTTTAGCAATAAACTTTCTGGAGGTATTCAGATTATTGCAAAATGAGTTTATGATAAAAATTATAGGTGAAGCTATTTACCATCAAAGACGTATAACTGCTAAAAAATTTATATTATATATCTATCATAGAGCCGGAAGTAATGTGCCAATCACAGATATTTATAACTAATTTAAAATAGCTTGACATTTTTTGAAGCTAAGAACTAATATAGGGATATTCTGCGCAAAATTATTGGATAAATATTGATATCAAACCATATCAGGCTAATATTGGTAATTTGGTTTTTAAAATTGCAGAACCAGAGTTATTATTTAGTTTTAATTGTCTTGAAGGCGCCTAGTTTCATTGATTTAATAAAATTTATTAAATCATAAAAATCAAAAAGTTTATGAATAATTAACACATCTATATTCATAATAATAAAACATAACAGACAAATTA
>CAZMBD010000062.1:0-14152 GCA_964564325.1 uncultured Clostridiaceae bacterium | reverse complement strand
AGCTCCTAATTACTCTAAGCGACAAATAAATTATTTTTAATAAAAGTTCCTGAAATCTTTGATACTAAAGCATTTGTGTAGACTTTTACTATTATGACACGAGCCCCACTTTCGTGTCAAGAGTATGATACAAATTATCTTAGATTAAACCATTATTTCTCGTTTAATATTAATATAATTCTATCTTATTTATTATATTATCTAATCTAATTGAGACGTTCCCCATTAACGCATAATATCTTCTAGTTCTTTCACAAACTGAAACAGTTCTTTAAAAAGCTCTTCAGGTATTTCATTAGAAACAATTGATTTTATAAAGCTTTCATTAACTATAAGCGTGGAAAGTATCAAGTCATACTTTTATACTATATTATTATAAATATTTATGTAAAAGGAGACCCTAATGGATCTCCTTCTATTGTACTATTGATATTCTATTTTTCTATACCCTTTCCAGAAACATAAACTGTTTTGATATACTCGCTAACCGTGTCTTCAGTGAGCTTATCTATATTTCCAGCTTGTTTAAGTTCCTGTATAAACCTCATTATTTACTATTCTTCTAACCATACTATTATTTTAATCTACTTCTTCTGTAAAAGTTAAAGTTACAGCCTGAACTAGATCCATACCTTCAAAAGTAGAAGGAGAGAAGAAATCGTCCATACTATAAGTCCTCATACTAGTTCCATTGTCATATATCATAATTGCAATAGGTATCTCTTTTCCCAACTCAATTTCTTTATATTCTGGTAAAAAACCTCTAGAAGATGCCAAGTTTTCAACTTCCATTTCAAGAGGAATACCTTTTTGTGAAAACCTTCCCTTTGAAGTAATATGCATTTCTATTGAATAATCATCTTTAAGTAACATTGAAAATATACCTTCTAATTCAGATTGGGAGTCATCATTACCCCCTGAAAAGATATGTAAATTGGACACCATATCCCATTTGCCATTTTTATTTAAGACATAGGACCTCGCTTCTAGACTTTTAGCTTTTTGTGGTGCCTTAAATAATATAAGATTTACGTCATTTTTTAAATCAAGGGATTCTAAAAGATCACTCTCCCTTTCAGATAATTCATATGGATAAACGCCTTCTTTATTAATTTCTTTCCTCCTGTATTTTACTCATTTAGATTCGTTTAAGTATCTATTTGCTATAATTCAATGTTTTGTAGTTGAGTTTGTCATAATCTATAATAATAGGAATCTGTGATTAATTATTTTTTAGTTTTCTTTTTATTAAGAATTTAAGAATAATAGCAATAAATATAACTACACCAGCACCTAATCCATATATTTGAATACTAGTATACCAAGGTGCTGATTGTATCTCATATAAACCTGGATGTTTTTTATAATCAAAATATCTATACATTGAATGACCTATAAAAACACCAAAAAAAGAACCAATTATAACATTTAAATTTTTATTCCATCTTTTTAATCTTTCCAATATTAATCCTCCTATTCCTAAAGCTAAATTGACTTGACAAGGATAAACAATACATCATTACATCTGCCAATTTTCTTCTAGTCAAATAGCTTCAGATCCATATTCCTCAAACTTGTTACTTGCCCATTTACCCTTATTACCTTTCCTTCAATAATTTCAATGGTGTTTTTATTTAAAATATATTTATCATGTATTTTTCTAATTGTATATTCTTTTAAACTTGCTATTTTCTTAAGTTTTTTATATACCTCTATTTCCAGATTGCTTTTTAATTTAAGTTCATGCATATTCTCTGCATTTTTTAGTAAATAAAGAGTGGTATAGGATACTAATTGAGTTCCGGCCTGGATTGGTTCTATAGGGCTGACTTCTTCTATACTAGATAAATTAAATCTAAGATAATATTCATTTTCAGTTCCCTTTTTAGCCATTAACTCTTCACACTCTCCCCTTTTATATTTAACTATATTATCAATTTTAGCAAAATATTTAATTCCTCCTTCATCACCAAAGGATTTTTTAGATTGATAAAAAGCTAAATATTCAACTCCAAGCCTTACGTTAGATAATCTTTTTTCAGGTATATGGTAAAATTTATGATTCTTATACGCTTTAAAATGTCTTTCATCCTTTATATTTACCACCATTACGTTTTCCAACTTAAACTTCGCATAATCATCATATTCATCTATTGAAATCCTCTCACTTTTCGCCTCTAAATGAGATTGATTAATTATCTTTTCTAGATGTTGAGTAATCAGCTTCGTACTGCCTGGAAGCATTGGAAATGCCCCTACATTTACCTCTTCAATACTTTTATAAAATTTATGATTTATAAAATCCGCCTCATTTCCATAAGGAAACATAACATAGGCACCAAAAGTATCGTATTTATAATGAAATTCATCATTCATTTTAGATACAATAGCATCCCTATATCTATGCATTACATTTATATCCTCTACCATTGGCCCAACCTTGCCATTTTCCACTGATATTCTATACTTTGCATCAAAAATATATGTCCTGTTGTCCTTGTCATTTAAATTTCTAATATGTAAAACTGTATCAGGCCTTTGGTCTGTAGTTGGCAGTGAATAAGATTTGTTGTACCATAATTCCAATTTATTTTTATTGCTTTTATATACCATCTTAGACTGGGAATCTTGCAACAAAGATAAATACATACCATTATCCTTATATTGCAATATACCATATTCCTCAACTTCATAACCCAAATCACATAATATCTTGTGAATCTTTATATAACACCACATTTCATATAGTGAATAAAGTTTTTTAGGGGTTATTTTAAATAAATCATCACCTAAATCTAATCCTTTATTCAACATAATATATTTCTTATACATTTCCTTGTAGCCTGGGGCCATTTGAAAAATCAAGCTCATACTTTTATTACCTTTTAAATCATTAACATCTTGAAAATAAGTATTTAAATACATGTTCAAAATTTTTATCTTTTTCCTAATAGATATTAATGTATCATTTTCTCTTTCATCATTAGGATCTAAATAGATTTTTATAGATTTTAATCTTCTAATAGTCTGTTGAATCATATACTTTACAAATCTATTTTCGAAAATATCTATGGTTGTTACTTTCTTTTCCTCTACTACCTTTTGAGTATAATAAAGTGAATTATTTATATTAATAAAACCTTTTTCAGATTTAGTTAAAGAATCTCCATGGGTTCTAATATATTTTTTAGTCTTACTAGAAGCTCTTTTAGCCTTATGAATATTGGTTAAACTCTCATAGGTAATTACATTATGCTTAAAATTATTTACAATCCTTTTTAGGGAAGCCTCTAAATCATCAAAAATCATATCCAAGATACTTAAAAACTCTGTATTCGTCTGGTGGCCAGTGTCAACTAATTTCCCTGTCAAATATGTCTTATCTATAAATTTAAAAGCCAAGGAAACCACTTCTTCATTAATCTCCATTATTAATCTTTGATAGTCTTTATAATAATCTAATTTGCTTGGAAAAACTTCTAACACTAATTTTAAAAGCTTAACCCCGTCTCTAAAAATATCTATACTGGTATATCCAATATCCGAAGAAAAATCTACTATTCCAATTAAAGAGCTACCAATTAGTTGAAAATCCTCAGTTATTCTAATTCCGCTGTGAAAAATATCATAATTACTATCCTTATTTTTCTTTTTTTCTAACACTAATTGAGGTTGTCCATCTTCAAAAAAACAAGGCATCATTGTATTACCTGGATTCAAAACCAAATCCCCATAATCTGTAATTGTTTTTAAAATTGTATTATTATCCCCATGAAATATTTTTATAGTTGCTGGTTGATTTAAATTATTCTTAAGAATACTAATCTTTTCACGAGGATCTTCACCAATTATAAATAAATTAAACTCATCATTTTCCAATTGCACAAGAGTTTTTCTATTGCCAGAATGAAACAAATCCATCTTCATAACCCCTTAACATCATAAGTATCTTATTTGCAGAATTTATATATAGAGCTGTTTCTAATCCTTCTTCTCCATGTTTAATATAATCTATGCCATCAATAATATGATTTCTCGGATTACAATAATTGTATAGATCTATTAATATATCTTTAATCACTCTATCACTTCCTGTAATAGTAGGTAAAATCTTTTGCATAATTTGATAATCAAAAGCTATATAATCTTCTAATAAACCATATATTTTGTTCTCCATCATATAAAATACTATCTCATCCCTTACTCTATATCCAAAATGCTTACTTCCCATAGCCATTATATTATTAATCTCTATTATATCTTTATTTACTTTGTTTACATATTCCTTATCAGTTCTAATAGCATCTTTAATGGATAAATAGCTAGTTTTAAACCAAGAATTATCCAGATTCATATCTTCTATATTGTCTTCAAGATCAAAATCTAAAATATCTAATCTTACATCAGAAAATTCTATTGTATTAACCCTATCTAATACTTTTCTACTAAAGGCAAAAGTGGTGTCATCCATATTAACAGTACCAATAATATATAGATTTTCTGGAATTCTTAAATTGGCATATGGATTATCTTCAGATAGATAGCCTTTCGAAAATATTCTATCTGTAAGTAATCTATTATCATCATCAAAATATCTAGATTCTATGATGCTTAAATATTCACTAAGATAATACTCAACTCTAGCTAAATTCATTTCGTCTAAACATACAAAATAAGGTTTGTTTAGATTTTCAGGCTTTGACGCTTCTTGAATTACTCTAGTTAATTGACCTGGTATAAATTCATCATTAATATTTTTGTAGCCAAATAGTTCCGTACTATCATTCCAATCTGGTTTCACACTAATAATACTATATTGATTATTTGACGTAGTAGCCCCTACAGCTTCTGCAAATAATTTCACTAGTTTAGATTTTCCTGTACCACTAATACCAGCTAAAATAAGGAAAGGTTTTGTTTTTAGACTTAAATAAAAATTACTCAAATCTTCATATGTAAAAATAAAACCCTTTGATTTAATATTTTTATATATCCTATTCATATTATCTTTCATATTTTTATCCTCAGATTTTTGTTTATTTAGCATAGTTTCAATCTGGTTGTCTATAATTCCATTGTCTTTAAGATAAATCAAATTATAATAATCATTATAGATTCTAATCATATCTTTTAAATCTTCAAGAAATTCTTCTTCATTTGGAAAATCATCTCTCAAATATTCTTTATAATAAATTGAGCCAATTTCATAATCTACACTCCCAATAATTAAATCATTATCTGTATTAAATCTAGTATTATTTAAAGTATTTCTTATCATTTCACGAGTAGATATCATTGATTCTTTCGCTGCTTTAGTTCCCAATTCCTTTTTTAAATTTGTACATCCTTGATTTAATGTTAAATATACTCTACTCATATCTTCAGAAAACAAATATACTATATAGACTCCTCTTTGAATAGTAGTAGTAATCTCCTCATTATATGCAGCAATCCATGGATACCTTGTCCACGTGCCAGCACCACAGGATCCTCTAGCACTAAGACCGTATTCTTTTACGATCTCATTCAAGAAATCTGTAGTTCTATAGTTAATTAATTTAAACATATCATGATTTTTATTAAATCTACCTGTGTTTTTGCTTTCAAGATAATTGTCTAGGATATCTTTGAAATGATTTGTAATCAATTTATCACCACCTGTTTTTAACTAGATTATCTTTGTTTATATAACTAAAATGATTAGGAGTTTTTAAGATAAAATTTACTTTGTCCCACATTTCGTTATAAGATACTTGTGCATATTTAACAATGACTTCAATATAAGTATACTAAATAATTATGGACTTTTAAAGTACAAAACCTCCTTCCGTGCACTGCTCACAGCAATTAGATCCTAATTGCTCTAAGATTTCCCTCTTATGGGCATATATTTTTAACTTATCTATTGACTTTTAATAGTTAGTCTTATTGGTATATTTCTTATAATCAAAGTTAAAATAATATATTTTATATTTTTTTATAAACCTAATATAGAATTAATATTTTCATATGCTATTTTCTTCATTTCTTCTTCTGTAAAATCCATCTTATTTAGTATCTCGAAATATTTTTCATAACTTGTTTCTGGATAATCTGTTCCAAAAATTAATCTATTTGCCCCAAACATCCTAAGTATTCTATTAGTTTGTTCAGTACCATATAATACCATCAATTCAGGTAGCACAAATGATATGTCAACCCATGTACATCCTGACCAAGCATCGAGATATTTCATTCCTCCCATATGAGCTGTTATAAATTTTATATCTGGAAATACTTTTATCATCTTATTAATTTTATCAGGTGAGCAATTATCATGAAAACCTGACATACATGGGTTCGAATGATACATTACTGGTATATTTAATTCAGCAGCCTTTCTCAATATTGGGATTAGTCTTAGATCATCAGCATCTAAATTTAAATTATTTGGATGTATCTTTAATCCACTTAATCCTAATTCATTTACAGCATACTCTAATTCAGACGGTTCTGAGTCTAAAATATACGAGCCATTACAATTTAAATCTGCAAATGCAACAAACCTATCTGGATATTCTTTAACTATACTTGATAAATATTCATTAGTTTTCCTTGTTTCATAATACATATAATGATCATTGGTAGGTAGTAATATTGCCTTCTTAATATTATATTTATCCATATGCTCTATATATTGATTCAATTCAGCTTTCGCCCATGTAGAACCTTCTCCTTGATATTTAATAAATCCTTTCCTTCTATCTTCAGGTAGAATATGTACATGAACATCCATTTTAGGTATATTCTTCCAATCCATTTTATCTCTCCTTTAATTAAAACTTATCTGAGTTTTAATTATGTATTATACTGACAAACTCACATTGGCTAATAATAGACCTTACAGCAATATCATAAATATTACCGAGTTTGTCATAATCTATAATATTTAGTTGCGCATACTACTAATGATGTACATTAAGCAATTATTCTTTATTTCTTAATTCTAAAAATATAGGTGCTATATTTAGTAAAATAGAAACAGTTGTCAAAAACCATAACACTTTTTCCATAGTAGGTACAACATCTAATAATGCTGACCAGTCTTCAGCTCTTACCCAATTAGATATAAGGCTATGCTCTGCACAGAGAGTGAATGCTGTAAATGACAATCCCATTGCCATAGCTAGTTTATAATCCCTTCCTGTTTTATACATATAAAGATTTGTAAAAGTTGCTATCACAGCAATAATTCCCAATATTAACCACATGATTATACCTCCATTATACTTTTATTTAGATGAACACTTTACTACTTATGTTCATTAACTATAACCCTAATGCAAGTATACTAAATAATTTGCTATACATTATTCTAATAGTAAGTCTTTAATTATTATTGTGATACTTTAAGCTCACTTAATAAAGGATAAAAATAACTTATACTTCTTTTACTTTTCAATGTTACATTAATTGGAATACCTTCTTGTTTTGTTATACCTGAAAAAACAATTTCATCTTTCGAACATTTAGATATTTTTATTGAATCATAATCTATTAAATAAAAATATATTATTAAACCATCATCGTATTTACCAATCCATGAACCAAATAAATCTATTCCAAGTGACCCTACATTTATAAAATCTAAAGTTAAATTTATTCTATGATTTGATTTTGTTACTGTAGGAGTAGCTCCAAATAATTCATAAATTACAGAAACCAAAAAAGGTATTAGTAAAATTTTAGAATCTATAGTTTTCTTAAGTATTAATTCTTGAAACATTCCAAATAAAATTATAACAACCCAAATTGCCAATATGAAAGAACCTATTTTATATCTTGTCATAGGATAGTCTCTTATTTTTTCATCTTTTAGAAATGAAAACTTTTTTGAACGATATTTAAAAAGAATTAAGATTAAAATAATACCAACAATATAAAGCAGTGTTTTAAACATATTTTGCACAAAATCATCTCTCCTTATAAGTAAGTATTTTTCTGTAATTTTATAGACACTGGATAGGATATTATTAAAAACAAGGCTGATGTTATAATTAAAACCAGCAAATCCCCTCTAGTTGTTGAACTGGAAATAGAGTATAGTAAGTCATTCCAATTAACATCTTTAATTAAAATTATTGACTGAAATAAAGGCACTAAAAATACTAAGTACTTCTTTAGCCTACTTTTATCCATATAGGAATCTATAAGTAAGGCTATGCTTGTACTTAAACTAAGTCCCCAAAAGCCAAGCATAAAGCTAAGAAGTTCATCTGTATTGGCTTTACTTCCTATATAAAAACCAAGTTTTATTATCTTTATATAAATAAAGGATAAGGCAAATGCTAGTATGAAGCTTCCTATAAGGAAAATATATTTCACTAAAACTACATCCTCTTGCCTTACAGGTATTATCTTTTCAAATATCATCTTTCCCTTAATATCGTCTCTGTTAAAAGATAATAAAATCATTGGAAGTATATTCATATATATAATCAATAATTCATGGGCTGATTCCATAAAGCTAACCAATATGACTAGAATGGAAACAGCTAATAGTACTAGGATTTTTTTCTTTAATATATTTAGATAATATAAGAATAGTCCTCTCACAGAGTAGCCTCCTTAAAAGATATTAAAATTCTTTTCTCTTGAAAATAATAATGGATAGAAAATAAGATATACCATAAAATAATCCTGCAAATAAAAGGAAGGATAAAATTACCTTGCTATAATTGTATATATCAAAGACATTTTCTAGTCCAGAAAGCACTTTTGTTATTTCCATAAAAGCCCTAATTGGTATAAGGGTTAAAATAAATGATCCTATTCCAATTTCCTTTAGGTATTTTTGACCAAGTAAAAATACAAAAAATAATACTAGGCTGCCAAAAATCAAAGTTACTCCTAGGCCTGTGTAGATTAAATTCATTTGATGGTCAAGAAATTTACTTTGCCCTAAAACCTCCTTTAATTTTATCAATAAAATAACTGACAAAAAGCATAGGGAAGTTATTGATAAGTATTCTATATATCTTGCACTAACAATTGATTTTTTCTTTATTGGTAGGACTAGTTCTGCCTTATAGTTATCATGATCTGTATAATTGTAAATACTAAAAAAGTATATTAAAGGCCCAAATAGCATTAATGAATATGATGCTATAGGTAGAAATTCATCTAGGGGCATAAATAGAAATAATCCATATATGATTCCTATAAATACTAGTATGTAGCTTAATTTTACGCCTGATGCCATTATATCTTTCTTAATAAGTGCTTTCATAAACTTCACCCTTTGAATAGATATTCATTATTTCCTCTAAGGTCGGATTGTCAATTAAAATTTCACCAGAAATGTTTTCTATGTCTTTTCTTGTATTAACTAATACAGAAGTATGATGGTTCCCACTACAGTATGCCATTATTGAGCCCTTTGGAATCTTATTAAATATTTCCTTAGTACATTTTACTAGGCCATATTCATAGAGTAGTTTTATTGTAGGTTCAAAGAAAATTAATTTACCACTATTTATATAAATGACATAATCACATATATGTTCAATATCGCTTGTTATATGGCTTGAAAATATAATTGACCTATCTCCATTTTCTATATATTCTTGGAAGAAACCTAATACCTCACTTCTTTTTACTGGATCCAGGGAGCTTGTAGGCTCATCTAGAATAAGTAGCTCTGGCTTATGGGACATAGATAATACTATGGATAGCATTTTTTGCATACCTTTTGAATAGTCTCCAACCTTTTTTTCTTTAGATATGCCAAGTTTTTCTAATGTATTTATAAAGTATTCTTCATCCCAAAACTCATAAATATTCTTATATATTTTAGATATTTCCCTAGCCTTTAGATTCCTTGGTAAATATACTTCATCAAAGGAAACACCAATTCTCTCTTTAACTTCTACATCTTCATTATTAAATTCTTTCCCAAAAAGCTTAACATTTCCACCATCTTTTTTTCTTAATCCTAAGAGGGTGCTTATTGTTGTAGTCTTTCCTGAGCCATTTTCACCTATTAGGCCTACAATGCTACCTTTGGGGACAGAAAAGCTAATTTTGTCTAGGTAAAAACCATTTTTATCATATCTTTTTTCAAGATTTTTTACTTCTAAAATGTTTTCCATTATATCCTCCTTTACCTATCTTTATTAAAAATTTCAATTTCCTCTCGAAAGATTTCCATTGCTTCTTCTTTTGTATATCCATTAGAATATGCAAAAGTTATTGCTTGTTTTACTAGTGAAATTAACTCATCTTTTTTCTGAATCTTTAATTCATTTATCTCTGGCAATTTTACAAATGTACCTTTGCCAACTATAGTATTTATAAATCCTTCATCCCGTAAAATTTCATAAGCTTTTTGCACTGTTACAACACTTACATTTAAAGATTTAGCTAGTGTCCTCATGGCAGGTATATTAGTTCCTACTTTAAGCTCTCCCTCTAGTATCTTCTTTTTTATCTGTATTACGATTTGCTCATATATAGGTTTTTTAGATTGATAACTTATAAGTATTTCCAATTACCATTCCTCCAGTTGAATATAAGCTTTCATTCAATTTCATTAATAAAATATAACTTAATGTACTAGTCCATTAAGTACATTTTATCCTTTTAATATCTTTTGTCAAGTCCAAAATAAAAAATTAAACCATATGTAGAGCACAAAAAAAGCAGCTCAGACTTTTGCATCTGAACCGCTAAGATTTGTTATTCTGTTTTTAAAATTCCTTCAACTTATGAAACAACATCCCATGAGATGCTTCTAAATTACTTTGTTTTATTAAAGTAATTATATTTTAGTTTTGCTTAACTGTGTTTTTTTAATATAATCTTTAATATTAGTTAACTGATATTAGTATTATATCCCCTATTATATTAAGTGCTCCATGAAAAGCAAAGGAATAGAAAATAGAATAATTACTTTCTTTCATAAGTTTTCCAAAGTAAATGCTTAATAAATAAATTGATGCAATTCCTAATGCTTGATCTAATATGGAGAAATTCAACATAGCGAATACATGTAATGCAGTGAAAATAAAAGCTTGAACGTGATTTGCAACACTAAAACTAAACTTGTGTCTAAGTGAATTTATTAAAAATCCTCTAAACACTATTTCCTCTAAAAAACTAGTTCTAATTATCGATTGAATAATTATTGTTAGAAAAAGTTGTATAGATGGCCCTGTTTGTTTGAACATTAATACTTGAATACTATCTGTTCCCATGTTATATTTTTTTGCCCAAAAAGGAACAACTATAACATATATAGAACTTATTATTAGAGTTTTTACTAATAAGTTCATTTGTACCTTTTCAGGCCTTTTTAAACCTAAAAAGTGTAATAGTTTATATTTTTTTCTAAAGAATATGAGATACACAATAACTGGAACAATCATAAATATTAACCATTGAAATCCTGTGTCAATTAATAATTCTGTAAACAATTCAAACACCACCTTTGAAATTTATTCATTATAATCCTCCTGTCTAAATATAATTCGTACTTTACTACTAATATGTAATTTAAATTTTTTAAACATTTAATATAACCATTATATTCCACAGAAGAACTATTTACAAGAATTTCTTTCAAAGAATTGCGTAATATAAAAACCACCTTTGTAACTCTTTACAATAAAGCTTATAATTGATATATTAATTCTTAAAAAGGAGAATCCTATGAAAATAGATTATCATGTTCATGTAACACCAGCTGACATTATAGAGAATTGGGAAAAGATAGCTGAGAAGGAACCATACTTTAGGCTTTTAAGTGAAAGTCCAGTAAATAAATTTGCTACAGCAGAAGAAGTTGTCATGGAGTTAGATAATTCTAGTGTAGACAAGGCTGTTATCTTTGGTTTTGCCTTTAATGATATGGGACTATGTAGATATGTTAATGACTATGTGGCAAAAGCTATTAAAAAGTTTCCTGATAAACTTATAGGCTATATGGTTGTAAATCCTAAATCTACTGACCTAATAAAAGAAATCGACAGATGCATTGATATGGGTTTAACAGGGGTAGGAGAAATATTTCCTTATGGACAAGCTTTTGATATTACTGATGCTAAGGAAATGTCACCTCTATCTAATGCCTGTATAGAAAGAGATTTACCAGTAATGATTCATACTAATGAAGCTGTGGGACACCATTATAGCGGGAAAACCGACACTACTCCTCTTAAAGCAAATGTATTTGCACAGAACTATCCTAATCTTAAAATAATATTTGCCCATTGGGGTGGTGGGCTACTATTTTATGAATTAATGCCTGAGATACGAAAGCAGAATAAAAATGTATATTATGATACAGCAGCATCACCCTTCTTATATGATAAGAAAATATATCAGGTAGCTAAAGAGATAGGAATATTGGATAAAGTTTTATTTGGAAGTGACTACCCATTAATACCTATGAGCAGGTATCTTGAAGAGATCGCTAACTCTGGTTTAAATGAGGAGGAACAGGCTCTTGTAAGCGGTGAAAATGCTAGGGCTTTGTTGAAATTATAGTTTTCATAAATATAATATATAAAATCCATCTCAAACCCTTTACATTTTCACACACTCAAATTATAATTATAGATAAAATTTTGAAGGCCTTTTATAATCACATATTTGCCTGAATAAAATTATCAACAATATCCAAAACATCCTCTCTCCAAAATGGAGCTCCACCATGACCAGCACCTTTTACAGCATAAAAATCAACTTCTTTCCCACAGCTCATTAATTTCTCATATAATCTTAAACTGTGGCGAAATGATACAATATTATCTTTTGTCCCATGAAATATCAGTATAGGTACAATGGTCTTTTCCTCAGATATATGGTTCATTACAATGGTTGGGCCAGACAGGTCTGGATTTGCAAGAACATCCTTACCACCAATTAACACCCCTTCTGGGCTGTCTGCCTTTTGGCTATTTGGAGTATCTGGGAATCCTTTTTCATCCGTAATATCAGTGACACCATAATAGTCAATAATTCCATTAACCTTACAGCTATATTCACTGTAATCCTCAGTATCAAATATCTTATCATTACAGGTAAGACCTGCTAACAAAGCAGTATGCCCTCCTGAGGAGTCTCCCCATATATATACCAAATCAGGATCTATCCCATATTCATCGGCATTTTTACGTAAAAAGCGAATCCCTGTCTTAGCATCCTCTACCTGGGCTGGAAATGGACTTACTCCAGAATCACGGTACTCTAGGATAGCAGTTACATAGCCCCTCTGAGCAAATCGGGACAGCTGGGGTACATTCATATAACAATTTTGTTTATACCATGCAGAACCCTGAACAAATACAATCAAAGGATACTTTTTACCTTCTGAAACATACTGGTCTGGCCTAATGATCTGTAAATGCAAATCTAGACCATCCCTTGTTACATAAGTAACATCCTGGATATAAGTGCAAGCCATATCATTTGAATCTGGTATTATTTCATTAATTTCTAAATCTTTTGCTTTCTCGTAAGAATCCATTCTATTACCTCCATTAAAATGCTATTAATTACCCTTAATGTATATTTTACCACATGACTTTTAAACATGCCAAAGAATGATTTGCCACTATTGTTTCATCTACTATGTTTTTCATTTGCTAACGCATCTCCTTATCTAATCTACAAGCTTATAACATTATGATAAATTATAACACAACTCACCTAAATATCACCTCGCAATAATATAAATTATGGAGGTGAAATATATGGCAGAATGGTTACCAAGCTTGATTACAAACACACCTGAAGAAGGCTTTAATTTAGCAATTACTTTATCTCGTAAAACTGTAGGCCTTATCCAGCCAGATGAAGAAGTTCGAAAAGTTTTACGCCCCACATACGCAAACAACGCCAATAGTTTAACTTTTGCATCTCAAGTCGTTGCAATTCATTTCCAAACTATAGCGGCTGCAAATAACTACTGGAATAACTATTATTACTAATACCTTAGTATTAACAAGCAAGAAACCATTCACCTGCTGTGATAAGCATCATAGCAGGTGATTTTAATGCTAGATGGGAAAGAATAATTTGCTATATAAAAGCAAACAATTAACTGTAACTAAGAAGATTAATTTAAGGATGTGTTATTATGTTTATTGTTTTAATTAGAGCAATAATTTTG
>CAZMBD010000061.1:13007-14521 GCA_964564325.1 uncultured Clostridiaceae bacterium | reverse complement strand
TTTTACCAGATTTATCTGAACAAGTTGAAGGATGTATTTTTGCACCAAGATGTTCTCATGCTACTAATATATGCTATAAGAAAAAACCTAAGAAAATGAAGATGGAAGACGGAAGAACTGTAAGCTGTCACCTATATGGAGGTGAAAAATAAATGGCAAAGAATAATCCCTATATAAAAATAGACAATGTATCTAAATGGTATCCTGTAAAATCTGGATTCAAATCCAAGGAAAAAGGGAAACAATGGGTTAAAGCTGTTGATGGAGTTTCCTTAGAATTAGGAAAAGGTGAGATATTAGGAGTTATTGGTGAATCTGGATGTGGAAAATCTACCTTAGGTAGAATTCTAGTTAGATTAGAAGAACCTACAGATGGGGATGTGTTTATAGATAATATATCTGCGGGTGAACTTATTAAGGAAGATGCAAAGGGTTTTAGAAGATTGGTACAAATTATATTTCAAAATCCCTATGATTCTTTTACACCAAGGGATACTATAGAACAAATATTGATGAGACCTTTAAATATTCACTCTATAGGCAAATCTGAAGAAGAAAGGAGAAAGATTTGTTTAGATGCATTAGAGTTTGGAGGACTACATCCTGCAGAGGATATTATGAAAAGATATCCTCATGAGTTATCAGGTGGACAATTACAGCGTATTTCAATACTAAGAGCTATGTCAGTGAATCCAAAATTTATAATAGCAGATGAACCTGTGTCTATGCTGGATATATCTGTAAGATCTGATATTATCAATATGCTTTTGCAATTAAGTAGAGAAAAAGATGCAGCTATTATATTTATTAGTCATGATATAGCATTGACTAGATATATTTCTGATAAGGTAGCAGTTATGTATTTAGGAAGGATTGTGGAATATGGGGATAGTGATGAGATAATTAAAAATCCAAAACATCCATATACACAGGCTTTGATTTCAAATTGTGCTTCCATAGATCCAGATGAATTAATGGAAAAAATAAATATTGAGGGAGAACCACCTACACCTATTAATCCAGGACCTGGTTGTTATTTTGCTCCAAGATGTCCTAGAAGAACAGAGGAATGTTTAAAAAAATATCCTACTACTTATGACATTGGTAAAGGTCATTTAGTAGTTTGCGATAGAATAATATAATCCGACAGGAGGGTAAAAAATGAAGAAGAAAATACTTTTTGTAAGTATGGTTATTGTTTTAATTGCAGCGTTATTAGCAGGATGTGGTAATCAAGGAAAAACACCATCTAAGGGTGGAGATAGTAGTAAGTCTGATGTAGAAAAAGTAATAATAGTAAGAGCTTCTGGAGACCCAATGACTTTTAATCCAGATACTGTACCAGATGACAATGCTTATCCTATTATACAAAATATATTCAATAGATTAGTTAAACTAGATGCAAGTAAGCAAATTATTCCTGATTTAGCTACTGATTGGGAAATAAGTGAAGATGGAAAAACTATTACTTTTAACTTAAGAGATGATGCAAAGTGGCATGACGGAGAAAAGGT
>CAZMBD010000061.1:0-12907 GCA_964564325.1 uncultured Clostridiaceae bacterium | reverse complement strand
TCCATAATTCCTGACGATGCAACTGCTGTTCAAGCATTGTTAAATGGGGATATTGATGTATTTGAAGCTGTTCCTGCAGCAAATATAGAAGAATTAGAAGCTAGTGGTAATATTAGACTTGCACTAAATGAATATCCTTCTCCTATGAGAATTATATTCAATTTAAATGAAGAAAAATTACAAGATGTAAATGTAAGAAGAGCTATTGCTACCGCCATAGATAAAGAAGAAATATCTCAAAAGATATACAATGGAGTACAAAAGCCTGAATATAATATGTATCCTTCTTTAATAGAATGGGTTTCTAATAGTGAGCAAACTTCTCCAAAATTTAATATTGATGAAGCTATAAAAATATTAGAGGATGCAGGATATAAAAAGGATGCAGATGGGTACTATGTAAGAGGACTTACCATAGATGTATTTGAAGGTGGAGGATATCCAGATGCAGCTAAATTGATGGAAGCTAGTTTGGCTAAGGCTGGTATAGAGCTAAAGGTACAAGTTCATGAATTTAATGCTTGGTCTGAAAAAGTAGATATTCAAAGAGATTTTATGCTTGAATTACAAGGTGGCTTTATGGGACCCGATCCAGCGGCACTTCAAAAACGACTAGGTACAGGTCAATATAGTAATTTTGGAGATTATAGCAATAAGGAATTTGATGAATTGCTAGCTAAAGGTGCTGCAACAGGAGATCAAGAAAAGAGAGCTGAATACTATAAAGAAGCTCAAGCAATATTAGCTGAAGAACTACCATATGTACCAATAGTTGCATTTGCTGGCTATGATGCAAACAATGATAGATTTATTAATTTACCAATAGATGGAGCAGGTAAATGGGGTTGGGCAGAATTCACATTTACTGATATGAAGTAATTCATTAAGCAATAAAGCTAATCACATGTCCGAGGATATGTGATTAGCTGAAATTTGAAGGAGGCAAAGTAAATGAAAAAAGTATTTGAAGAGGTAATAAGCAAAATACCTGATTATAAAGTGTTTTTAACTGTGGAAGAAATGGATGCTAGTAGTAAAAAATTAGCTGAAGAATTTCCTGATACAGTAGAATTATTTGAAATGGGCAGAACTAGGGATGATCATCCACTATATTGCTTAAAGATTGGTAATGGTTCCAATAATGCACTTATGTTTGGCTGCCCTCATCCAAATGAACCTATAGGAGCAATGATGTTAGAATATTTCACAAGAGAACTTGCTCAAAATAAGGAATTACGAGAAGAATTGGATTATACATGGTATATAGTTAAATCTTGGGATGCAGATGGTACAAGATTAAATGAAAATTGGTTTAAAGGACCTTTCACTTTATATAATTATGCTAGGAATTTCTTTAGACCTGCAGGTCATCAACAAGTTGATTGGACTTTTCCAATAGATTATAAAAAATTACATTTCCACGATACTATACCTGAAACTAAAGCTATGATGAATTTAATAGATGAAATTAAACCAAAGTTTATCTACTCATTACACAATGCTGGTTTTGGTGGAGTATATTGGTATATATCTAGAGAAACTAAGGAAATTTATGAAGATTTAAGAAATGCTGCTAGAAAACAAGGTATACCACTTAATTTAGGAGAACCTGAAGCACCTTATTGTGTAGCTTATGATGATGCTATTTATCAAGATTTAGGCATACAACAAAATTATGATTATTTAGAAAAATATGGGATCGAAGATCCAGGTAAAGTTATCAATGTAGGAACCTGTAGTTCTGACTATGGCAAAGAAGTTTGTGATGCTTTTACACTTTTAACTGAATTACCATATTTTTATGATAAAAGAATTGCCGATTTATCTGAATCAGATATTACTAGAAAAGAAGCAGTTTTAAAGAGCTTGGAGTTTAGTGAAGAAGCAGACGCTTTTATTAAAAATACATTAAATGAAACAAAACAATATATGGGTGAAAAAAATCCTTTCAAATTAGCATTGGAAGCTTTTACTGATAGTGATGATAGCAACGAAGCTACTAGAAAAATGGTAGAAGAGGATCCGGCTTTTGCTAAAATGGCTACTGTTGCAGAAAAATTTGATAATTTGTTAATATCTAAGTTTTACAAAATGCTATCTTTAGGATTGCTAGTTAGAGCTCATGAAATGGAAATAGAAAAAATGGAAGAAGACAAAGAAAATAATCCTAAAAAGAAAGAAGCATTAGAAAAAGCTTATAATATTTCTCTAGAAAGATTGAAAAAATTAAGTGAAGTTTTAGAAGAAAAAATTGATTACGAAGTAGTACCTATTAAAAAACTTATAAGTATTCAATTAGAATGTGGTTTGATAATGGCTGATTATTTAAATAGGAACTAGGAGGTAATCTTATGATTCTCATTAGAGGTGGAAAAGTTTATGATGGTAAGGGAAAGATATTAGAAGATACGGATATATTAATTGAAGGTAGTACTATTAAAGATATTGGTCGAGATATTGAGGTTTCTAGAGATACTAGAATATTTGATGCTAAAGGGAAAGTAGTATTTCCTGGCTTTATTGAAACTCTTAATGTGTGGGGCTGTGTAGGACCAGGTTGGGGAGATGACGATTTAGGTGAACATTCAGATCCTATCACTCCAGAGATGAATGTGGCTTATTCTTTTGACCAAGATAATATGATGTTTCAAAGAGTTTTTGAATATGGAATAACTAGTGCAGGAATAACTCCTTCTACTTCAAATGTTTTAGGAGGATATGCCGCAGTATTTAAAACCTATGGAAAACATCCTTATGAAATGTTAGTTAAGGAAAAGGCAGCCATGGTAGGGTCAATATCAAAGAATGTAAAAGATTTATATGGCAAGAGAAATGTATGTCCAATGACTAAAATGGGAGCTATTGCACTATTGAAACAGGCTTTGATTCAGGCAATGGAATATGCTGAAAAAGAGGACAAGGATTATAATCCTAAATCTGAGGCCTTACAAGATGTGCTCAATGGCAAAGTTCCACTATTTATTAATTGTAATACTAAGGCTGAAATGGATGCCATCGAATTGGCATTAAAAGAATTTCCTATAGAAATTGTCTTTACAGGTGCATTTGGTGTAGGAGATAATACTGGAAGTATTATGGCTAATGAATATAGTATAGTTTTGGGAGATTTAGCTAATGGTATGGCAGCTGCAAATAACAATGTAGATTTTCATGGTATTCAAAAATTAATGGATTATGGGATAGATATTGCTATTAGTTCAGGTGGAGATAATATGTCTTCAGGAAAAGAATCTCTACTATGGAATGCCATATTATGCTATAAAAATGGTATTGATAGCGAAGATGTGCTAAAGATGATTACTTCTATTCCAGCTAAAATACTTGGTGTAGAAGATAGGATAGGTTCTATAGAAATAGGTAAGGATGCAGATATAGTAATATGGAGTGATAATCCAATAAAGACCTATAGGGCCAAAGTAGAAGCTACTTTTATAAATGGAGAAAATATCCTAAATGCTAGGAGGGTTGACTCATGCTGGTAATTAAGGATGCTAAAATATTTACTTCAGCTAATAGGGTAATAGAGAAAGGCTCTATATTGATTGAAGACGGGAAAATATTAGATGTAGGAGAAAATTTAGAATTACCTGAAGGGGAAGTCATAGATGGTGAAGGTTTAGTTGTAATTCCTGGAATAGTGGATGCTCATAGCCATATAAGTGGTTTTGGAGCGGATATGGAAGAACAAGATTTAAATGAAATGACTAAAAATGCTACACCAGAGGTGGAATCTATATATTCTGTAGATACTAAATCCCCTATGTTTAAAAGGGCAATCAAGGGAGGAATTACTACATCTGCAATTGCCCCAGGAAGTGGTAATGTAGTGGGCGGCCTAGTATGTGCTGTGAAATCCTATGGGGACAATATAGAAGATATGTGTATAAAAAACCCTATAGCATTAAAGGCAGCTCTTGGGGGTAATCCTAAGGGAGTTTATGGCAAAAGAAACGAAATGCCTATGACTAGAATGGGTATTGCCAATGTATTAAGAGAGACTTTTATAAAGGCTCAAGAATATATGGAAAAAAGGGAAAAAGATAAAGACACTCCTTTTGATCAGGGTTTAGAAAATGTATGCAAAGTTCTTAGAAAAGAAATACCATTAAAGGTTCACTGTGAACAATTTGATATGTTGACTACTATTAGAATTGCTGAGGAATTTGATATAGATTTTACATTAGACCATGCTTGGGGAGCTAGTGATTTTTATGATGATATTATAGGTTCTAAAAATTTAAAGGGAGTTATATATGGACCTATAGGAGTATTGTTGCTTCCTGGAGAATGCGGCAAGATTGATATATTTAGTCTTGTAGAATTAGACAAAAAAGGTGTTACTTGTGCAATAATGACAGATGGACCTATATTAAAACCTGATATTATTGTAGTTCAAGCTGGAGAAGTAATTAGATTTGGTGGAGATATTGAAAGAGTAATCAATATGCTTACAATAAATCCAGCTAAAATACTAGGCGTTGATGATAGAGTAGGTTCTATTGAAAAAGGTAAAGATGCAGATTTGGTTATATTTGATGGAATACCTGCATTAGATACTAATGCTAATGTTCAATATACTATAATAAATGGAAAAATAGTTTACAAGAAAAATTAAATAGCCCCCTAAATTTTATATATAGACATTGTAACCCGGCACTAATGTATTAACTTATCACAAAAGTTAGTATATTAGTGCCGGGTTTATATATTTAGTCGAATTTATGAAAAGCTATTATTAATAGGAAAACGATTGACAAAATGTCTAATATAATCTATAATATAATAAAAGTTGTTGGACATCTTTATACATATTACAAAATAGGTTTGACAATAGAGGGGGTATTGTATGGGAAGTAAGAACAATAATGTGCCATTATATGTAAAGGTATATAATGAATTGCTGGAAAAAATAAATAATGGAGAATTTAATGAAAAGTTGCCTCCAGAAAAGGCACTTGCCGAATCATTAAATGTGTCGAGGACTACATTGAGACAAGCTCTATTAGTTTTACAAGAAGACCGTATTATATATAAGGTAAGAGGTTCAGGTACCTATATCAATAAGAAACAGGGGGAGCAAATTAAGAAAGGAATAGAAAACTTTTTTTCAATTAAAGAAATGTTTGATGAAGTTGAGGATAGGAGTTTTTGTATTGAAGATTTAAAGATTAGTATAGAAGAAACAGATAAAGTGTCAGCTGAATTGTTAGAGGTTGAAGATGGAAGTATACTTTGGGTTATTTCAAGAAAATATGTGATAGATGATATTATATGTGCGTATGCTATTGATTTTATACCTAAAACTGGCAATAATGAAGATACTTTGGCAAAGCTTAATTCTAATGAAGATTTCAAATGGTTTGTAGAAGAATATATACCAAAAAAGACGGCAATTGCGGAAACTAATATTGTAGCAACTAAGTCAGGAGAATTTTTAGAGAAAGAAATGGAACTAAATAAATCTACCCCATTATTGCTATTTAATCAAGTATTAAAAGATGAAAAGATAAACCCAATTTCTCTTAATAAAATATATATAGATTCTATAAATTTTGATATAAATTTAATTCGGAAAAGAACAAACTAAAATATAGGAGTGATACACTTTGGCAAAAGAAAAAATTATAATGGATGTAGACCCTGGAATTGATGATTCTTTAGCTATACTTTTAGCATTGAAATCAGATAAGTTTGATATTCAAGGTTTAACTGTTGTCAGTGGTAATATTGAAGTTAATCAAGCAACTCAGAATTGTTTAAAGGCAGTACAAATGGCAGGTAGAGATGATGTGAAGGTCTATAAGGGTATGGCACTTCCATTGGAAAAGGAATATATAGATGCAACAGATACACATGGCCTTGATGGAATTGGTGAAAATTTTTTTGAGGATATATATTTAAAGGCTGAAGAAGAGCATGCAGTAGATTTTATATTAGATACTATTAGGGCTAATGAAAATGAGATTACGATTTTAGCTTTAGGGCCATTAACAAATATTGCTACAGCTATAGAAAAGGATCCTGAAACCATGAAAAAGGTTAAGCAAATTATTATTATGGGTGGTGCAGCTAAATTTCATGGAAATTGTAGCCCTGTAGCAGAATATAATTTTTGGGTAGACCCTCATGCTGCTAAACGAGTATTCAAAGCAGATCTACTAAATGCTGTTTTAGTAGGCTTAGATGTAACTCACAATATTATAATGACACCTAATATTCGTGAAGTGATTAGACAATTAGATACAGATTTGTCCAAATATATATATGATATAACTCAGTTTTATGTAGATTTCCACTGGAAGCAAGAGAGAACCATTGGCTGTGTCATAAATGATCCATTAGTTCCAGCTATATTAATAGATGAATCTATTATTCAAATGGAGCATGCATATGTAGATGTCGAAACAGAAGGAATTGCAATAGGTCAATCAGTTGTAGATTTTAGTGGTAAATATATGAATGGAGAAACCAATGCTAAGGTTTGTATGAAGGTAAATTCAAAAAGATTTTTTGAAATATTTTTACACACATTGTTTCCAGAGTTTGAAAAGGATATTAATATACTTATAAACAAGCAATATTGGGATGAAGGGTGGGATAAATAATGGTAAGAAAGATTCTTATAGATACAGATCCTGGTATAGATGATGCATTTGCCTTGATGTTTGCACTTAATTATGAAGATTTTGATATTCAAGGTATAACCACTGTGTCAGGAAATAATAGTATAGAAAAGGTAACAAGAAATGCATTACAATTGCTTAGTTATGCAGATAGAGAGGATATTAAGGTATATAAAGGAATGGACAAGCCTTTAGTAAAAGAAGCTAGTGTTGATGATGGTTGCCATGGGAAAGATGGATTAGGTGATATAAATTTGGACTTAAACTATGGTAAGGCAGAAGATATTCATGCAGTTGATTATATAATTCATATGGCAGATAAATATGGTGATGAATTAGAAATAATAACACTTGGACCTTTGACTAATATTGCTACTGCAATTAAAAAGAATCCTGAGGCTATGGGAAAAGTCCATAGGATTATTTCTATGGGAGGAGGAGTATTAAAAGGGAATGTAACTCCAGTTGCAGAATTTAACTATTGGGCGGATCCAGAAGCAGCTAAAATAGTATATGATTTTACTATTCCTATAGTTATGGTTGGGCTAAATGTAACTGAAAAAAGTTTATTTACATTAGAAGAATTTGAATTTATGAAAAAATTAGATACAAAAATAGGTAATTTATTATTTGAAATGCAGAAAAAATATGCTGATTATCACTGGAAAGCATATGGAATTAAGGGATGTTATATTCATGATTTATTGGCAATGGTTATTGCAGCTGATGAGAGTATTGCTAATGGAATAGATTGTAATGTAGATATTGCTACAGAATCTATAACTAGAGGAGAATGTTTAGTAGATTTAGTCGATGCATGGGGCAAGAGAAAGAATGCTTATGTAATAAATGACTTTAATGCATTAAAGTATAAATCGTTATTTTTTAGTACTATTTTCCCTAGGAATAAGGAAGAATGTATTAAATTTTTAGAAAAAACATCATTATAAAACATGGGAGGTCATAATATGTCAAAAAGTAAAAAGATGTCATTAATGGTATTGCTTCTTATTCCAGTAGGTATTGCTATTAATATTATTGGAGGTCAGCTAATTGCATTATTAAAATTGCCAGTATATCTAGATGCAATAGGCACATTTTTAGTAGGAATTTTAGCTGGTCCAGTTGCTGGAATTATTACAGGTTTTTTAAGTAATTTAATTAATGCTATATTTGCTCCAGAATTTTTCCCATATGCAATAGTTTCTGTAGTATTAGGTTTAGCAACAGGTTTATTATCAAAGAAAGGTATGTTTAAAACTCCAGGGAAAACTTTAATTTCTGGTTTAATATTAGCCGTATTAGCTACTATAACTGCATCACCAGTTACAGCTTATGTTTTTGGTGGTGTTACTGGTTCAGGTTCTACATTGATTATTGCTGCACTTCAAGCTGGTGGGCAGGAATTATTAAAGGCTACTATAATTACTTCTTTAATTGTAGATACAGTGGATAAAGTAATTTCAGTATTTATTTGTTATTTAATTATTAAGAATATGTCACCACGTTATTTATCAAAATTTACATTAGGAAAGCAATTTATTGATGAAATATAGGAAGATGAATGTTTTTTAGAAGGAGAATTTACTATGACATATAAAGATGAAAGGGAAAATGCTATCCTGGCTTTGTATCCAATAACAAAACTGGTTATGGTTTTAAGTATTATGATTATATTCTCTGTATTTCCTGGATATAAGTATTCTTATTTAGGTTTTTTAATTATGATATTTGTTGCGATTGCATCAGATTCATTTGCCAAGTTTATGAAAACCTTTTTAAAGACTCTGTTTATTCTTAGTATTTTCATATTTATTATGAGAGGATTGTTGACTTCGGGAACAGAAATAGTTTGGCAATGGGGAATACTTAAATTGACCAAAGAGGGCTTGGTAGAAGCTTTAAATATGGTTTCTAAATTATTTGTATTAGGTGGAGGTATCTTATTATTTTTTAGCATAACAGATATTCAAGATTTTGTTATAGCTTTAGAAAATAAGGGTATGTCTCCAGAGGCTTCTTATGTAGTTCTATCAACATTTCAGACCATACCTGAAATGAAGAAAAATGCAGAGGCAATTATGGATGCACAAAAAACTAGAGGAGTAGAAACTGAAGGGAATATAATTTTAAGAGCTAAGGCTTTTTTTCCTACTCTAGGTCCATTAATACTTTCCTCTATAGCAAGTACAGAAGAAAAGGCTATAACTTTAGAAGCAAGGGCTTTTTCAGCTCAATGTAAGAAAACAAGGTTAAAAGAAGTTCACGAAAGAAAAGTGGATAAATTAATAAGGATTTTATGTTATATATTGATATTTGCCGCTGTTATTTGGAGGTTTGTATTATGGAAATGATAAATATAAAAAATGTAACTTATAAATACCCTGTTTCAAAGGAATATGCCTTAAAAAATATAAATCTAGATATTAAAAAAGGTGAATTATGTGCCATAATTGGTGCCAATGGTAGTGGAAAAACTACCTTATGCAATGTGATTAGAGGTTTTGTACCTGAATTTTATGAGGGAGATTTTAAAGGCGATGTGTTTATAAAAGGGAATAATATTAAGGATATAGAGCTAGGAGAGTTGGCTACGGATATTGGCTTTGTATTTCAAAATCCTTTTACTCAAACTAGTGGAGTTAAAGAAACTGTTTTTGAAGAGATTGCCTTTGGGCTTGAAAACTTAGGAATAGAAAAGAATTTGATTATTGAAAGAGTAAATAAGACTTTAAAGTTATTAAGTATTGAAAATTTAAAGGATAAAAACCCATTTGAATTATCAGGTGGACAGAGACAAAGGGTAGCATTAGCTTCAATTATTGTTATGGATCCAGAGATTTTAGTTATAGATGAACCTACTTCCCAATTAGATCCTAAAAGTACGGAGGAAGTGTTTAAGATAATTAAACTAATGAAAGAAAAAGGCAAAACTATTGTACTTGTAGAACATAAGATTAATTTAATAGCAGAATATGCAGATAAGGTAGTTGTAATGAAAGATGGAGAGATTGTACTAGATGGACCAACAAAGGAAGTATTGACTAATAAGGATTTAGATAAATATGAAAGCTTTGTACCAGAATATGTGCTATTAGGAAATGAATTAAGAAAAGAAAATTTACCATTAGAGAATATTCCACTTACAATGGAAGAAGCAGTTTCGGAGGTATCTACTTTATTAGGAAGTAGAGAAGAGGTGATAAGGTGAGTTTCATAAAATTTATTGATGTTAGCTTTGAATATCCAAATGGATATTCAGCTATAGAAGATGTAAATTTAGAAATTGAAAAGGGAGAAAATATAGCTATAATAGGACAAAATGGTGCGGGTAAAACTACAACAGCCAAATTGATTAATGGATTACTTAAACCTACTAAAGGTGTTATAATAATAGATGGTTGGAATACGAAAGATTATACAACTGCACAGATATCAAGAAAGGTAGGTTATGTATTTCAAAATCCAGATGATCAAATTTTTCATAGTAGTGTTTATGATGAAGTTGCTTTTAGTGCTAAGTATATGAAATTACCAGAAGATGAAGTGAAAAGAAGAGTCCAAGAAGCTGCAAAAATTACTGATATTGAAAAATATTTAGAGGAAAACCCATATAATCTACCATTTTCAACTAGAAAATTTGTTACTATTGCATCTGTATTAGTAATGGATTCAGATTGTATAATATTAGATGAACCTACTGCTGGACAAGATAAATTTGGAATGGAGCAATTGGGAAAATTACTAAAGATTCTCAAAGTTAAAGGTAAAACTATAATTACAATAACCCATGATATGGAATTTGTTGTAAATAACTTTGATGAAGTAATTGTAATGGCAAATAAACATGTAATAAAACAGGCAAATAAAAGAGAAATATTCTGGGATAAAGAAACTCTTGAAATAAGTAGTTTAGAGCAGCCTTATATTAGTAAATTAAGTAGTAGACTAAATTTATCAAATAATATAATTAATATTGAAGAGTTTGTTAATTGCATAAAGGAGTGCTATCATGAATAAGATTTGCGTATTAGGTAGTATTAATATGGATATGGTTATTTCTGTTAAGAGAATACCGAAAGCTGGCGAAACAGTATTTGCCAATGATGTAAAATATTTTCCAGGTGGGAAAGGTTCTAATCAAGCAGTTGCAGCTGCGAGATTATCTAGTTCTGTTTCAATGATAGGTAAGGTTGGTAATGATACTAATGGTAAAAGGATGTTAGAGCGTTTAAATGAGGAAGGAATTGAAATAGAACATATAAAAATTGGAGAAGGATTATCAACAGGTTTAGCAATTATATATGTTGAGGAAAGTGGAGAAAACAATATTGGTGTTATATCAGGAGCAAATAGGAAGATTACAAGAGGGGATATTTTAGAGGCAAAAAATAAAATAGCTGAAGCTGATATTTTAATTAGCCAGTTTGAAGTTTCAATGGAGGCTATAGAAGAGGCTTTTAAAATTGCAAAGGACAATAATGTTTTAACAGTATTAAATCCAGCACCTGCTAATAAAATATCTTCAAAGTTATTAGAACTGACAGATATTATGATTCCAAATGAAACAGAAATAGAGTCCTTAACAGGAATTAATATTGATAGCGGAAAAAAGGTTTTAGAGGCAGCTAATATATTGTTAGAAAAGGGTATTAAGCAAGTTATTGTTACTTTAGGTGATAAAGGTGCTTATTATATAGATTCTGAATTTGCTCAGATTATTCCAGCTTATGAAGTGAAAGCAGTAGATACAACTGCTGCTGGAGATTCATTCGTGGGAGCCTTTTGTTCTAAAATTGATAGTAGGAACTTAAATAGAGAAAATATCTTAGAAAGTATCCAGTATGCTAATAAAATAGCATCTATCGTAGTACAAAGAGAAGGGGCTCAGTCCTCATTACCATATATTAAAGAAATTTAAATAATATATATTTATATAAGTGAGAGAGGGTTGAGAGAATGAAAAGTATTTTGATTATATTTATTACCTTTTGGATACAGTTTTTTATATCTTTAGAACATGGATGTATTAGTCCTATTGCACCTTATTTAGCCGAAACATTTAATATGAAAGAAAGTAGTGTGGCATATTTAAATCTTGGATTTGCCTTTGTGGGATTACTTGCCCCATTTTTAGGCTATATTGCAGATAAATATGGGAAGAAACTAGTTATTAGTTTCTCCCTTTTTATTTTTGCTTTAGGCAGTTTAATAGGGACATTAGCTAATGATGGGTTAGTATTTATGATTGGAAGATTAATAATTGGCATAGGTGCAAGTGCTTTAACAGCCACTTTGGTTTCTTATATTAGCGATTTTGTTTCTTATGATAATAGGGGACGAGCTATAGGATTAATTAGAATTGCTTTTGGAATATCAATATTAGTAAGTCCTATATATGCTACTAATATTGTATATAATTATAGCTTAAATACTTTGTATCTTATTTTAACAATAGCAATGAGCATATTGTTTATAGCTAGTCTTTTTTTACCAAGGGGAAATATAAACTTGGATAGCACACACAATATTGTAGAAAATAAGATTAAGATTAATGATATAAAGGGTGTATTAAAAGAAAAAGTTACAGTTTTTTTATTGTTAATCCAATTTTTAATTAATGTACCAACTGTTTTGGTGTATGGTTACCTTTCTATATGGTTAAAAAATTATGTAAATGCAAATCAAAATCAAATAGGATTAGTATATACTATAGCAGCTATAGGCACAATTGTAGGAATATTAATAGCCACAGTTTTTTCCGATAGGATTGGGAAAATGAAATTTACTGAAACTGGATTAACTATTACATTAATTTTTATGTTATTAATACCTTTTAACAATAGCTTAGCAATTATATCTATATTAACCTTTTTATTTGCAATGGGTATAGACGCTGCATGGGCTTCTTTTGAGGCAATAGCATCGGAGGTTTCTATTAAAGGAAGAACTATATTTTTATCTTTAATATATTCTATGATATCTCTTAGTTCTTTTGTTTCTTATTTAGTAGGTCCTACCATATATGATTATGGAGGATATAAGTTAACTATTATTATAAGTAGTACCTGTATATTAATATCACTTATATTAGTAAAATTATTGAGAAAGTAATATAATTTTATATTATTTCCTATTAGAAAAAACTTGACAAACTAAAAAAATGGCCTTATAATAATATCCAATGAAAAAAACTTATAAAACATTTATGAGGCAAAGAGTAATTATGATGAGTACATTGTACAGAGAACTGGGTAAGGTGA
>CAZMBD010000060.1:0-14555 GCA_964564325.1 uncultured Clostridiaceae bacterium | reverse complement strand
TTTAAAATATAGCTTTAAATGCTCTTTTAAATTTTTAATTGCATAAATTGATACTAATCCTACAAAATACCCAGTAAAAAGACTAGTTAATAAAAGTATTGGATAGTATGAAAAAATTTTAAAGTTTTTCATCAGTAAACTAGCTACTAATATTTGAGCAAAATTATGTGCTACTGAACCAAATATACTTACACCTATTAGACTAAATGTCTTTGGAAATTTTGTAAATACTAGATACATAGTAAATAAAGATAGTATAGAGCCAGATAGGCTATAAAAAAGACTTGATACGCTACCTGTAGCTAAAGTAAATACAAAGGATTTAAGTATTCCAACTATTAACGCCTCTTTAAATCCAAATATCACCATAGTTATTAATGTTACTATATTAGATAACCCAAGTTTTGCTCCAGGAGCTATAAAAGGTATGGGCATCATAGATTCAATTATACTTAATGCCAATCCCAAAGAAATTAATAGGGATAGAAAAATCATTTTTTTTAAACCCTTCATATTTCTCTTCCACCTTCTAATGGCTTATATAGTCTACATCTCTTTCATCTTCTATACCCTTTATTTCAATGACTAATCTATTAGGTAAACATACAATTACTTCTCCCGTTTTAGATATATAACCTTGTTTTATATCTAACTGATCAGGACAATCTGCCTCTATCACCCTTACCTTTTCATCTCCAATTTCAATTAAATTATACCCAAATTCAGTTTCAATTGGAATAGTTTTTCCTATTATATTTTTATCAAATATTATACGCTTTATTTCTTTTCCATCAACTTGTATACTTACATATTTCTCTCCTACATTAAAAGCAGAATGTCTAATAAAGACCAAAGATATTACACTAATTATTATAATTAAAATTATTAAATATTTGTCTCCCTTTGTCAACACATTCATCCTTTTATTTTAATATATGAATTTTATCCATATCATAATAAGTTTATCATTTATGCTTTTTATTTACAAGAAAGAAATATTTAAAAGTCAATAGTATGTCCTATATTATAAAACAATTTTCCCAAAAATAAAAGAGCCTAATTTAGGCTCTAAATTATTCAGCTTTGGCCTGTACTCCTTCTAAACTTGACCATATAGCCTTAGTAGGACATTTTTCTGCACATATCCCACAATTGGTACATTTTTCATAATCAATTTTTGCTAAGAAATTTTCAAAAGTAAAAGCATCTTCGGGGCAATTTTTTACACAAATTTGACAGCCTATACAACCAATGTTACAATTTCCCCTAACTACTTTACCATTATCATTACTCTTGCATTTTACAATTACCTCTTGTTCATAGGGAACAAGTTCTATTATACCTTTTGGACATACCCCAATACACTTTCCACAGGAAGTACATTTTTCTTTGTCTATAACTGCAATTCCATCTATTATTTGAATCGCACCATATTCACAAACAGCCTTACAAGTCCCGCAGCCTAAACATCCATAAGCACAAGATTTACTACCTCCCGCTAGTATATTTTGAGCCCTACAATCCTGAAGCCCATTATATATATATTTATCCTTTGCCTTATGACAATCACCCTGACATAATACAACAGCTACTTTTCTAATGGCCTCTGCTGGATTTACGCCCATAATATCTGCCACTTTATCTGCTACATTTTGACCCCCTACACTACAGGCATTTACTGGGGCCTTCCCATCTGCTATGGCATTTGCTAAACCATCACATCCTGGATATCCACAAGCACCACAATTTGCCCCAGGTAATACTTTCCTGACTTCGTCTGCTTTTGGATTTGTCTCTACCTCAAAGGCCTTAGATGCTACAGAAAGACCTGCCCCAAATAAAAGTCCTAAACCTCCTAATACGATTACTGGTTCAAATATACCCATATTCTACACCTCCTATACAAGTCCATTAAATCCTAGAAATGCTATGGACATAAGACCTGCAGTAATTAATGCAATAGGAAATCCTTCTAAAGCCTCTGGCACATCTTTAATTACTAATTGTTCTCTTATAGCTGATATTAATATTAATGCTAACATAAACCCTAGAGAGGCCCCAACTGAAGTAAATATAGTTTCAATTAAATTATTTTCTTGTTGTACATTTAATATTGCTACACCTAAAACTACACAGTTTGTAGTAATTAATGGTAAATAAACTCCCAATGCATTATATAAATTTGGACTTAACTTTTTCATTACCATTTCCACAAATTGAACTAATGCTGCTATAACTAAAATAAATACTATAGTTTGCAAATATACTAGTTCACGAGGTACTAAAATATATTTGTTAATTGCATAGGTTATAATAGACGATAATGTAACTACAAAAGTTACTGAAATCCCCATACCTGTTGCAGTTTCAGTTTTATTAGATACTCCTAAAAAAGGACATATGCCTAAAAATCGTGCTAAGACATAATTATTTACAAAAATATTACTAATCAATATAGTAAATAAACTCATATATAATTCCTCCCTTCTAAGCCTCAGTTGTAGATTCTTTCTTTTTTCTTATATTATTAAATATAGCTATCAATATACCTAATAATATAAATGCTCCTGGAGGCATTATAAAAATTAAGGCTGGCTCAAAATTAGGTCCAAATAACATTTTACCAAATATAGAACCTGCACCTAATATTTCCCTTAAACTACCTAATATAAGCAATGCCAAAGTATATCCTAAACCCATACCTAAGCCGTCTACTGCAGATGCTAGTACATTATTTTTTGAAGCAAAGGCCTCTGCTCTAGCTAGTATTATACAGTTTACTACTATTAAAGGTATGAATATACCTAATTCATTATATAATTCTTGTGTATAGGCTTTCATAAACATCTCCACTATAGTAACAAAAGTTGCAATAACTACAATAAAGGCTGGTATACGAATTTTATCTGGAATTACCTTGCGAAGCAAGGATATGACAACATTAGAACCTATTAAAACCCCTGTTACAGCTAATCCCATGGCCAAACCATTTTTTGCTGAGGTAGTTACTGCTAAAACTGAACACATTCCTATTAATTGTACAAATATAGGATTGTCCTTTATGATTCCATTTTTAAAAATCTTAGATAATTTCAATTTTCCCACCTCCATTAATTAGCTAATTTGATAACTTTTCATTATAAACTTGACGTGCAATATTCACTCCATCTAATATAGCATCTGTTGTTCTAGTAGCACTAGTCAAAGCCTGAACTTCTGAGTCTCCAGAGGGGTTTTTAGATGCTGTTATTTCTCCATCTACAGATTTGTTTTTAAAAGATTCAGTAAAATAAGATTTAGTAGCATTGGCACCTAGACCTGGAGTTTCTCCATGATTTAATATCTTTATCCCCATTATCTTTCCTTCTGTAGAAATACCTGTCATAAATTCAATTTCTCCACCGTAGCCATTTACAACAGTTTTAATAGTATATCCTACTAAATCATTTCCATTGTATGCCTCAAATACTTCCAATACATTGTTAAAACTAGTTTTAATTTCATTTAACTTGCCTTCATCTAATGTTTTAAATTCTTTTCCCTCTGGTAGAATTTCCATTTTTGCTTGTTCATCTTTCATTCTATCTGCTTCGGCTATTTTAGGCGCTGTAATATCATTTGAAACTGCCAATACAGTTGCAGAAATTGCAGTTATTAGAAACAATATCAATGCTAATTTCAATGTTTCATTCATCTACTTCACCTCCCCAAATACTTTAGGGCTTGTAAATTTCTCTATTAATGGAGTAGCCACATTCATCAATAGTATAGAGTAGGATACTCCCTCTGGATAACCACCTTTGACCCTAATAATTGCAGTTAAAAATCCTGCTCCCACTGCAAATATTATTCTTCCCTTAGGAGTTACTGGAGTAGAAGAGTAGTCAGTAGCCATATAAAATGCACCTAGAATTAGTCCTCCTCCTAATAGATGATAGGGTATAAGTTCCATATCCACGCCTAATAATACTAACATAATAAAAGTTGTACCTATATAAAACACTGGAACTTTCCAATCAATTACCTGTCTAATTATTAAATAAACTGCTCCTATTAATAATAATAATGCTGAAGTCTCTCCAATAGCACCTGGCACATTACCTATAAACATATCTATAAGTTCTGGTAGTTCACTACCTGCAGCTTCACTAGCAGAAGATACTGCCTCTACTGTAGCTGATGCAGCACCATCAGCGCCCATGCCATATTTCATAATTGCCAATGGAGTAGCTGTAGCTACTACATCTGGTCTAGTACTAGTAAAAGTAGACATGTGTGTTGGCCAAGATGTTAAAAGCATTGCCCTTGCAGCTAATGCTGGATTCATAAAATTAGAACCTAGCCCACCGAAAAATTGTTTCACTATTATAATAGCAAATGCAGATCCAATAATAGGTAGCCACCAAGGTGCAGATGCTGGTAAATTAAATGCAAGTAAAATACCTGTTATAACTGCAGACAAATCATTAATAGTTATTGGCTTATTGAAAAGTTTCTGTATTATAGCTTCAAAAAACACTGATGATGCGACTGATATTAAGATTAATTTTAATGCATTTAATCCAAAAAAGTATACACTTCCTATCATTGCTGGTGTAAGTGCTATTATCACATCTAGCATTATCCTCTGTATAGATTCTTGTGATCTTATATGAGGAGATGAAGAAACTATTAATGCATTTTCTAAGGCAATATCCTCCACCTTAGAATCATTTATTACTTTACTATCCATTTTCATTTCCTCCTATCTAATTTGATCTTTTCCTCTTGGAAATTATCTCCCTTTTTGCAACCCTTATAGATTCCACTAAAGGTCTTTTAGCTGGGCAAATATATGAGCAAGCTCCACATTCTACACAATCTAATGCATGCAGTTCTTCAGCATTGTCAAATTTACCCTTCAATGAATAAGAACTTAAATACAATGGTTGTAATCTTACTGGACATACTTCCAAACATTTACCACATTTAATACAAGGTCCCACAGACTGTGGTTTTGCTTCTTCTTCAGTTAATACTAAAATTCCACCTGAACCTTTGATTACAGGGACATCTATGCTAAATTGACTTATGCCCATCATTGGACCACCCATTACAATTTTACCAGGTGCTCCTTCGTTAAAACCGCCACATTGAGCTATTAAGTCTTTAAACGGTGTACCTATTTTTGCAATTAAATTTTTAGGCATCTTTATACCCTTGCCTGTTACAGTAACTACTCTCTCAAACAATGGCTTTCCCTCTAATATAGCATCCGCTATAGCCTTTGTAGTAGATACATTACACACTACCGCACCTACATCCATAGGCAATCCACCTGAAGGTACTGCCCGTCCCAAAGTGGCAGAAATTAATCTCTTCTCATCTCCTTGAGGATATTTTACTTTTAAGCTTGCCACTTTTATATTGGATTCATTTTTGCTTGCCTTTTCCATAGCATCTATAGCATCTAGCTTATTGTTTTCAATGGCTATTATTCCATTTGTTACTCCTACTGCCTTCATTATAGCCTTCAAACCAAAAACTATTTTTTCAGACTCATTTACCATTAATTTATGGTCTGCTGTTAAATAGGGCTCACATTCTGCACCATTGATAATAACAGTATCTATTTTTTTATCAGAAGGTGGAGATAATTTTACATAGGTTGGGAAACCTGCCCCACCCATACCTGTTATACCAGCTTCCTTAATTATCTCAATAATCTCCTTTGAAGATAATTCTTCTAATTTTCCTTTAGGCTTTACAGACTCATGTAGTTCATTTTTACCATCAGATTCTATTACTACACAGTTTACTGTAAGACCAGTAGGTGTAGCCATTGGTGTAATACTCTTTACCTTACCTGACACTGATGAATGGACAGGTGCAGATACAAAGGCATCAGATTGTCCAATTTTTTGTCCTACCCTAACTTCATCCCCTGGTTTTACTAAAGGCTCACAAGGTGCTCCCGTATGTTGATGTAGTGGAATCATTACTACATCAGAATCTATTGCCCTTTCTAATGGAGCGTTTTCTGATAACTCTTTATGGTGAGGTACATTTACCCCACCTTTAAAAGTGAGATCCTTCAATTTCATATTTTCCACCTCTTTTTTATTCTTAATTAATTTTTTACTAAACCTCTTGATATTGTAAAATACATTGATATATTTTCATATATTCAAACAAGCCCTCTAACAATGGGCTTGTTTTTTCTTTATATACCTAATTATAGCATTGTTTTCAACCTATGTATACCCCATAACAGTATTGAGATTTATTTAACAAGTATTGTGGTTATGCTCCTCATAAGGGCTTAATCATGTAAATAAGCTAATTGTAGGTAAATGAAAAGATAAGGAAACATTCAAAAGTTTTTATCATATTAGTCAAATTCCCTTAAGAATTGTTAAATAACAAACATTTCATATTTTCATACTCAATTGAAGAGGATCTTCTGGATAAATTAGATTAGATATAGTTAATCCAATAAGCCTAACAGGTTTGTCTATATTGAATTTTTCACATAATATGTATTTACTAGTCTTAAATATTGTTATTTCATCATCTGTAGGAATATTTAAACTAATGCTTCTAGTTTCAATAGAAAAATCATTGTATTTTATTTTTACAGTAATGGTCTTTCCTAAATAACCCTTAGCCATTAATTTATTAGATAAGTTTATAGAATAGTTTTCTAAATATTTTATAAGATAAACTATATCGTCTATATCTTCTTTAAAAGTTTCTTCTTCTCCAATAGACTGGTTTAAAATATTGTATTCTACTGGCCTATTGTCTATGCCATGGGAAAAATCATAAATTTCTTTTCCCCTTTTTCCAAATAAAGAAATTAAAACTTTTGGATCATAGTTTTGGATATCTCCTATATAGTAGATTCCAAGCTTATTTAATTCACTTTCCATTTTAGGACCTACACCCCAAAGTTTTCTCACTGATAAGGGTTTTAAAATTTCTATAACTTCTTCTTTTTTTATAATAGTAAGTCCATCTGGTTTTTTCATATCTGATGCTAATTTTGCTAAAAACTTATTATAAGATATGCCAATGGATGCTGTTAAACCTTGCTCTTCTTTAATGTCTTTTTTTATTTCTTTGGCAATCTTAATTGGATTCTTTCCAGTTACATCTAGAAAAGCTTCATCTATAGAAATAGGTTCTATTGTATTAGAATATCTTCTAAATATTTTATGTATTTCTTTAGAAGTATCCTTATATTTTTTCATATTTACTGGTAAATATATACCATTAGGGCATAATTTCTTAGCTCTTTTCCCAGGCATAGCTGAGTGTACCCCATATCTTCTAGCTTCATAGGAAGCAGCACATACTACACCTCTATCACTAGCTCCCCCAATGATTACAGGTTTACCTTTCAGGCTAGGATTGTCTCTTTGTTCTACAGATGCGTAAAAAGCATCCATGTCTACGTGGATAATGGCTCTGTTCATATACATCACCTTATAATATTGTAGCATAAATTAGGAAGAAGAGAAATGTATGTGCTTGATTTGACACTAATTTAATTTGGTTATACTATTATGATAGTTGGTAAATATTTCTGTATTTAATTATACTTTTAGATATATTAATTAAAGAAAGGGTAAGTTAATATGTATAATATTTCTAGAAAAAATGTAGTTTTTGAAAGGGAAAATGAAAATATATTATATTTTAATAGTCCATATCCTTCTGGTAATAAATATGTCGATAAGGGAAAAGCCCTATTATTTAAAGGCCATAGAAAGGAAGGCATTGTATTTGTACATGGTTTAGGTAGTAGAAATTTTAATTATTTAAAATACTATCCTGAAAATTTAACCCATTACAACTATACAACAATAATGCCTGTTCTACCATATCATTTCGAAAGGATGCCTAAAGATAAAAAAATAGACTTCTTATCTGGCACTGCAATTGATATTGAAAAAAGATTTTATCAGTCAGTTACTGATATACTATCCTGTGTTGATTATTTAGAAAACATCGGTATGGAGAAAATACATATTATGGGTTTTAGCTTTGGAGGCATGATAGGAACCATATCTAAAGCTTTAGATAATAGATTAGATAAGGGAATATTTATAGTATCTGGAGGTAATTTTTTATACATAACTTGGAAAAGTGTTGCAACTAAGGTCCTTAGGATTCGTTATGAAGATGAGGGCAGTTGCAATATAAAGAGATGTCATAAACTACATGAAAATTTTGATGAACAAGCTAAAAATTTCAATAGCATAGATGATTTAAATAGTCTACCTAACTGTTTTAGATATGACCCATCATTGTTTGCTAAAATGATAAATCCAGATAAAATTTTAATGATAAATGCAGCTTTTGATCCATTTATACCTAGAAAATCTTCTAAGGATTTATGGACCAAAATGGGGAAACCTAAAAGATATATACTTCCTTCAGGCCATTTGACATCACATTTATGGTTTAAAAAATTTATATTGAGGAAATCAGTGGAATTTTTAAAGGGAGGTACTTTATGATAATGAATTTTCTATTAAAATTTGCAACAAGGGGAAATACTGATTTTTCGGATAATAAGGTTAGAAGTAGGGTTGGCTATCTAGCCGGAATAGTTGGAATAATAATTAACTTGATTCTATTTGTAATTAAATTGACTATAGGAATTATTGTTTCTTCAATAGCTGTTTTGGCAGATGCATTTAACAATTTATCTGATGCAGCTTCTTCTATTATTACGATTATAGGATTCAAACTTTCAAATTTGCCACCTGATAAAGAGCACCCTTATGGTCATGGCAGAATAGAATACCTATCTGCTTTAATTGTTGCTTTTATAGTCATGTTAGTAGGGTTTCAGTTCATAAAGACTTCTATCAATCGCATCATGAGTCCTCAAACCGTAGTCTTTGAATGGATCCCTTTTGTTGTTTTATTGGTTTCAATTCTTTTCAAGATATGGTTAAGCATCTTCAATAAAAAATTAGGGAATAAAATTTCTTCATCTACCCTTAAAGCTACATCTACAGATGCTTTAGGCGACGTTTTCACTACCTCTGTTGTAGCAGTATCTCTATTAGCATCCTTATTTACAGATATACCTATTGATGGATACATAGGAGTTTTAATAGCTCTTGCCATACTCTACGCAGGATTCAATCTAATAAAAGAAACTATTAGTCCTTTGATTGGTGAAGCTCCTGATGAAGAACTTATAAATTCCATAAAAAATGGTGTACTTTCATATGAATATATAACTGGTGTCCACGATTTAATTGTTCACAATTATGGTCCTGGCAGAACTATGGCCTCAATACATGCTGAGTTCCCTGCTAATATCAATGTGATAACTATCCACGAAGTAATTGATAAAGCAGAAAGAGAACTCAGTGAAAAATTGGAGTTGCATTTAGTTATTCACATGGATCCTATTTCTATAGATACAAAAGAAATTGTAAAAACTAAAAATGAAGTAGAAGAAATAATCAAAGATAATCCAATAATAAAATCCATGCATGATTTTAGAATAGTTGGTGAGGGCAATAAAAAAAATCTCATATTCGACATTGTTATAGATGGCAGCAAATTAAGTAAAGATATTACAGAAGAAAATATAAAACTTGATATTTGCAATGCCATAAAAAAGAATAGCCCACAATATAACTGCATCATAACAATAGACAGGGAATACTAACTATTCCCTCCTAAAAGTTTATCTGAATGTCGTCCTTCTATCTTTACAATATCTCTTAGATAAAAATCATCGTGTAAATGTCAACCTTATACTCTATCGGGTTTACCTTTTGTTTAGTTATAGATTAACATTACTAATTTATCGGAATAAGTTGGTAAGTTAGTGCCTGACACCAATATTTACTGTTAAAGTTACTAATCAACAATATCCATTTTTCTTTCCTTCCTCCACCTTATCATCATGGATATTGTTCCAATTAGAATTAAAACTATATAAGATATAGCCCAGAAATACTTTGGTTTACTAATATCAGTTACAAAATGCAGCAAATATCTTAACAACACTGTAAAAGTAAATAATGCTATTGGCAATTGAATGCCTATTAAAGTTATATAGTTTTGTCCTATGCTAGAGACAACCATAGATATTAAAGCAAATACAAAAGCTAATATATAAACTCCTAGTACTGTAAGTATGATATACTGAATAAATGTTAAATCATACCAAGAAATAATAGTGTTATATATGGAGTTTATATTACAATTAAAAAACATTGATACATTGTTTGATGAATATATAAAAAAGAAACATATAAATTGCAAAGTGGTTATTATAAAAGCTGCTAATAAACCTGAAATTATTTTCTTTTTAAATATATGCCTTCCCATTTTAGAAGTATACTGGAGATAATTTATTTTATCTTTATCATCCCTAATATATATTGGAGTTATCATAAACATTACACTAAGTAATATAGTCATAGCTACAGGCTTTATTAATTGATTATAATTAAAAAATACTAAATCATGAAAAACAGAAGTCTCTAGCCCCTTTTCTAATATATCTATAATTCTTGCCTCTTGTTTCTCATTTTCTACCCCATTTAGTATATATTCCTCTCTATTTTCATAGGCTCTTATATATTCTTTCCTACAAGGTAATTCCCAAAATACATCTATTCTTTTATTGAAAATCACATCATCTCTTAACTTTTCAAACTCATTATTAGTTGTATTATCCATATCTATAAACTCATCATAATTTGTTATACCTAATTCCCTAAAATCTTCTCTAGATTGAATATATTTATCTGCTTCTTTTTTAGTTTCCTCATATTTTCTTTTAAAATCTTCAAATTCTTCTTCATCCATAAATTCCCCATAACTATCTTTCATATCTACAAAAATATCGTAAATATCTAAAGATGGTCTACCATTGGGAAAATTTACTATATTAAACTCTATAAAAAGAAAATACATTGTCATAGTTATAATTATTAATAAAAATATGGATTTTATATTAAATATCTTCTTCAATTCATTTAAAATAATAGTCATTTCATTCACCTCGTTATATATCTTGTCTTTTAAATCTTTTAATTGATAAAACACTGAGAGCTAACAACAATATTGTCCATATACCTACTGTAAGCAATTCATAGTATTTAAAAGTACTAAATGCTCCACCTTCCATAAACCAAATAAAAGGATTCATGATCAACCAAAACGGAGTAAAACTCTTTATAAAAATAGCATTGCTATTAGTTGGAGCTATACTTGTAGTAAGTGCTAATCCAAATATTATGGCAAATACAGAAAATACAATATAATTATTTTTTATAAATCTTGCTATTATAAATGAGATTCCTGTAAAAAGTAATGTAATGGCATAAATAAGTCCTATACCAGAAAACAAATATTGTACAAATGACATATTCCACCAAGACATATATATGAAATTTTTGTCAGTATTGAAATAACTACTTATAGGAACATTCCAAAGCCTTGAATAATCGAAAATTATAAAATATAACCCTAATCCAGTAATTAAAATAACTGTAGCTACCAATATATTTGCAAATATAGATACATAAAGTTTATCTTTAACTAAATTTCTGCCTCTTTTTGTTGAATAAATTATAGTTTGGGTATTATTATCAAATTCATAATTCACTAAATAAGATGTAATGAATACTACTAATATAATTATTTCGAAAAGAATAGTTTTAAATAAAATTTCAAATAGTAATGAATGCATACCATAAACTTTTCCCAAAAAAAATAAATTTTTATGCTCCCCATTTTCAATCAACTGACTATATCTTTCATTAAATCTTTCATACTGATTTCTAACTGTATCTGCAGCCTTGCCACTAAGACCATATTTTTTTATTTCACCTTCAGC
Source organism: uncultured Clostridiaceae bacterium (assembly GCA_964564325.1). Classification (GTDB taxonomy): domain Bacteria; phylum Bacillota; class Clostridia; order Tissierellales; family Tepidimicrobiaceae; genus JAAZMA01. The sequence continues at coordinate 2,695 of CAZMBD010000060.1, read as the reverse complement.
TATTCCCATAATATCAACTTTTGAATAAACCTCATCAATATCTTCCATTGTATAAAAATAAGCTTCTACTATTCCTAACTCTTTTATAAATTCTATTTCTTCTTTATTATAAGTATCTTCAATATAATAGTTTTGTTCTTCATAAAATTCTGATACACTTTCATATTTTTTAGATGTCTTTTTATTTATTATTTCATTTAGTTTTTTCAATTGAGTATCATAATAATTTTTAAAATTAGCTTCCATTTTATCATCTATTTTATAATCAAATTTATCTACAATTTTATTCAAAACTTTTAATTCATCCTTAAAATATGAGTTTTGAAATATTATAATAGAATTGAAAACTATAAATAGTACTAAAAGTCCTATTATAATTGGAGAAGTTACAGCTTTTTTAAATTCATTTTTTCTTATATCCATAGTATTACTCCTCCATTAAAACTTCATCTTTATAAACATAAAGAAATACATCTTCTATACTTGGATTTAAAGCCTGCCATGAATCATCTAATTTCTCTTGGGATATAAATCTAATTTTCATTTTGTCATCTTCTTGCTTTTCAGATAGCGAAAAGTACTGTCCTCTAAAATCTGAAACTTCATCAAAATCAACTTTTGTTTCATAAACCATTCCATCAAGAATTTTACATATATTCTTTAAAGTATCTTTATATAAAACCTCCTTATCTTTTATCATGATTATTTCATTAGCTATTGATTCTATATCAGAAACAATATGGGTAGAAAGAATAACTATTCTTTCTCTGGATAATTCAGCTAGTAGATTTCTAAAACGTACTCTTTCTTTTGGATCTAATCCTGCAGTAGGCTCGTCCAATATAAGAATTTTAGGATCATTAAGCATAGCTTGAGCTATACCCACTCTTTGGATCATACCACCTGAGAATTTTTTCATCTTTTTATCTGCTACATTCTCAAGACCAACTAATTTTAAAAGTTCATTTATCTTTCCTTTAGATTGTCTCCTATCTATTCCTTTTAGTGCAGATAAATAAAGAAGAAACTCTCTCGGACTATAATTTTTATAATATCCAAACTCTTGGGGTAAATAACCTAATATATCTCTATATTCATCACCCATCTTAAAAATATCTGTACCATTATAAAGTATTTCTCCTTCATTTGGAAAAAGTAAGGTAACAAGCATTTTAATCAAAGTAGTCTTACCAGCTCCATTTGGTGCTAATAAACCATAAACACCATTTGTAAATTCAAGATTTATATCTTTTAAAACTAAAAACTTTCCATAATTTTTGCTTACATTGTTTACTATTAACATTTAAATCACCTCTTCTGTATTTCTAAAACTAATAAGTTTTTTAAGATTTTTTAAATAAATAAATACGGAACCCATAGTTACAGCACACCATGTATATATAGAAACATTATTTAGCAATTTAGTATAAAAATTTATACCAAATATAGATAAAGCTAAATTAATCACTATCCACCCTATTACTATTAAATACTTTGTAAGTTTTGATTTGAATTTCATCATTGTAAATAAAAATACTACAGAAAATATAAATAATGATGCTATTGAAATTATAAAGGCCTTTAAAAAATTAATCCCTGTATATTTATAAGCAACCATATATACAAAAATAAAATTAAATAAAATACATATAATACTAAATACAAGCATTCTAAATGCTGATATTTGATATATATTATATTTACATGTCATCTCTATTTCATAAGTTTTATTTTGCTTTGCATCAATAAAATGTAAAACAGACATTATAAAATATAATATAGGAGAAACTATAAATAAATAAGCATATATACCATCAATATTTTGAGTAGCATATATATTCCCTTCAAGAATCGTAAAGGAAAAAATAGAAAATACCAATAAAATAGCAAAAACAATTTCTAATCCATCACGAAACAAATACTTAATTCCTACTTGTCTGTACATATTCTTCAAATAAGAATAAAATGATTCTTTTGGCTCTAATCCTTTTGATATAATAATGTCTATTTCCTCTTTTATTGTCTTTTCATCAGGCATATCTATCCTCATATCATTCCACCTCAAAATCTTTTCTAATTTTTTTAAGTATTGAATAATACTTTGTTTTGGCTGTAGACTCAGGTATTTCTAGTGCATTTGATATTTCTAAAAAAGTATAGTCTGCAAAAATCTTTAACCTAAATACTTGTTGATCTACGACTCCAAGTCTATTAACTATATTGATTATCTTCTCAATATCCTCTTTATTTTCTATTGTGACTTCTATATCTTCCCTATCATATATATCAAAATCATCAATTGAAACAGCTATAGTATTATATTTATAATACTTAGAGCGATAATAATCCACCAATTTATAAGTTGCAATTTTATATAACCAAGTTCTAAAAGAAGCTTTCTTTTCATCATAATTATTTATTGACTTTAACACACTAATAAAAATTTCCTGAGTCAAATCCATTGAAAGCTCTTTATCCACTGTCTGTTTATATACATATGAATATATTTCTTTATAATATTTAGAAATAAGTTCATTAGCTGCAATCCTATCTGATTTCTTTTTAATTTTCTTTATTAATCTTATGTCTCTATCCATGTCCCACCACTTATTTGTATTTTTTTGATAAATTATAATGTATTTTGACTCACTATTATTATATTCGAAATAAAATTATAAATAGTTTTACTTTTAAA
>CAZMBD010000059.1:0-14718 GCA_964564325.1 uncultured Clostridiaceae bacterium | reverse complement strand
TCATTTTCTCCCATTAAAAAACCTCCTGTATTTAATTACATATACTATTTTAACACATTTTTTAAAAAATTTCACTAAGGAGCAATGCTATTTGGTAGAATACTTGTGGTATAATTAAATTAAATTCCTTATTTTAACTAGGAGGTGTGATTATGAAAAATAAAATTGATTGTTTAGGAGATTTTTGTCCTATTCCTGCTATTAAAACTAAGCATGCATATAAAAATTTAAAATTAAATGAAAAAATTATAGTATTAACAGATCATAGTTGTGCACCATCTAATATTAAAGAGGTTTTATCTAAGGAAAATTGCAATATAAACATAAAAGAAATCACTACTGGTATATGGGAAATAACCATAGAAAAGCTAGATTAACAAAATGTTTTTCTTCCAAATCGTTCTATGTATTTTATAAATTCCTTGATATGTTCAGAATAATTGTGGTCTTTTAAATAAATCATGCATATATCACATTTTAAATTTAAACCATCTATTTTCTTACTCTTTAATGTTCCTGTAAATAATTCTTTTTTAGCAGTAACATATGGAACTATTGATATACCATAATTTTCCATGACAGATGTTTTTATGGCTTCCATACTGCCCATTTCCATATTAATATTTACATCGTCAAGAAGTATTCCATTGGAAATAAAGGTTTTTTCTATAACTTTTCTTATTCCACTTTCTTCAGGCCCCAATATTAACCCTTGATTTATTATATCTTTTAAACTTAAATCTCTTTCCATTTCTTTGTTTTCAGGAGAATATATAATTACCAAATCATGATCCTGTAACTTTGTACACATAAGATCAGGATCATCTATTTCCATTGTAATAAAACCCACATCAGTTCTATAACTTTTAACTGAATCTATTACATTTTTAGTATAATCACATTTTGTAGTAAATTTAACATTTTTATCTCTCTTTCTATAAGTATAAAGAGTACAGGGAATTAAATATTCACATACAGAATTAGAAGAACCTATTTTAATCTCCTTTAATTCTAATCTCTCAGAATCCTCTATTTCTTTCATCATATTATCATATAAATCTAAAAATATTTCCGCATATTTATAGACAATATTCCCCGCTTCTGTAGGAGTAACTCCTTTATTACTCCTATTTACTAATTCACAATTTAAATCATTTTCTATGTTTTTTAGCTGTTGACTTAAAGCGGATTGAGTCATATGGAGATTTTCTGCAGCTTTAGATATACTATTTTCATTTATTATTTCTATATAAGATGTCAAATTAAATATATTCACCTAAATTCCCCCTTTGACAATTTTGAAATTTTTAACTATATCGCTTATATAATATAATATCAATTTGCATTGCTTTAAACAATGATTTTGATAGCATATAAGAATTATTGTTAATTCACTAATATCCTATCAATATTTCTTATGCAGCATTAGCCTTATTAATTACTAAATTGGTATTTTATAATATATAATTATAATTGACAAGAATTTAACATAGTTAAGTAATAGTACTTTCTTTAACAAATTTTTATCAATGTTAGGGGGTGAATAAATGGATACTACTAAAAGAAAGAAGAAAAAAAGAGTGAATCAAATACCTTTTGGTATAGCCTTATTGGTCCTAATCATTATAATAGGATATTCACTTAGAACTTTAGGTCCAAAGCATCCTATGTCTTGGATGTTTGGAATACTCTTTGGCTTTACTCTTAGAAGTTCCAGATTTTGTTTTACAGCTTCTTTAAGAGACCCTGTATTAACTGGAGGAACAAATCTGACAAAAGCAGTAATCATAACTATCGCTATTGCAACAGTAGGTTTTGCTGGTATACAATATAATGCTTTCCTACAAGGTGAAGAAATACCTGGAAATATTAATCCAGCAGGAATTCACGTAGCAATAGGAGCCTTTATGTTTGGTATAGGAATGGTTATCGCAGGAGGTTGTGCTTCAGGAACCTTAATGAGAGTTGGGGAAGGTTTCTTGATGCAATTGTTAGCATTAGTTTTCTTCGTTATAGGTTCTTTATGGGGTGTTAAGCATATTGAGTTCTGGAGAACTAATTTCATGAACAAAGGAAAAGCATTGTTCTTACCCGATGCTATAGGTTGGTTTCCAGCTTTAGTTGTACAATTTGGCCTATTGCTTGGCTTATATATTTTAGCAGATTGGTATGGAAAGAAAAGTAATTAAAAAATCAAGGGGGAATTTATAATGGCAAAAGATATTAGATTAGATTGTTTAGGTGAAGCATGTCCAGTACCTTTAATTAAAGCTCAAAAGAAAATTAAGAACATTGAAGTTGGAGATACATTAATAATTGAAGTAGACCATAGCTGCGCAATAAAAAATATTCCTGAATGGGCAAGAAAAGAGGAATATAACTGTGAAGTTGAAGAAATTGATGATGGCGAATGGGAAATTTACGTAGAAAAAACTAAATAATGAGATTTATATTTCTATAAATACTAGGAATAAAGGAGGGTAGCATATGGGAATTAAAGATAGTCCTTATTATAATAAATTTTTAAAAGAACCTTGGTCTTATATAACAGGTGCAGTTATATTGGCTATACTGAATATCGCTTTATTTGCAGCAAGTGGAAGTCCTTGGGGTGTTACTGGTGTCTTTATCTACTGGGGAGCTTGGATATTTCAAGCATTAGGTGGACATCCTGAAACTTGGGCATTTTTCCAAGGTGGGGCTGGCGAAACTTTAGCTAACGGTTTTTCTGCTCATGCTGCTTCAATGAGAAATATAGGTATAATTGTAGGGGCACTGTTAGCTACACTATTAGCATCAGAATTTAAGATTAAAAAGATTAAATCCGGTAAACAAGTTGTAGCCGCTATATTAGGTGGACTTTTAATGGGATATGGTGCTAGAATAGCCTTTGGTTGTAATATAGGTGCTTTGTTTAGTGGAGTAGCTTCTATGTCTCTTCATGGATGGGAATATCTTGTATTTATATTCTTAGGAGCATGGACAGGTAGCAAATTATTAGTTAAGTTTTTCATCTAGGAGGATTAATATGGCAAAAAAGCATGAAAATTATGATGTAGTAATAATCGGAGGCGGCTCTGCAGGTCTTACAGCTGGAATATATTGTGGTAGATCTAGACTCAAAACTATTATTATAGAACAAGGATTAGTTGGTGGACTTATTACATCTACTCAAGATTTAGAAAATTACCCTGGTTTCCCAAATGGAGTAGGTGGCGAAGAATTGATGAATTTGTTCTACGATCAGGCCAAAAAATATGGTATAGATTTTAAATTTACCAATGTAAAAGGAGTAGATTTCTCTCAAGATGAAAAAATTGTAGAAACCTTTAGAAATATATATCATACAAAGGCAGTAATTATAGCTACAGGTGTTAAACCTAGACCTATAGGCTGTGAAGGAGAAGCCGAATTAATAGGTAAAGGTATATCCTTCTGTTCTACTTGTGATGCCAATCTTTGTATAGGTAAGGAAGTATATGTAGTAGGCGGCGGAGATTCTGCAGTTGAAGAAGCTATGTACTTAACAAAATTTGCAGATAAAGTAACTATTATTCATAGAAGAGATGAACTGCGAGCCGCCAAATCCATTCAAGAGAAAGCATTTAAATGTGATAAATTAGATTTTATGTGGGATACAGTAGTTAAAAAAATAAATGGAACAGATTGTGTAGAATTTATGGTAGTTGAAAATGTTAAAACTAAAGAAAGAACTACTATTACTCCTCGAGAAGGAGAAAAAAACTTTATCATCTTCCCATATGTAGGATTAGATCCTGTAACACATATATTTGATGGTAAAATCGAACTAGAAAATGGATTTATTAAAACAAACGAAGACATGGAAACAAATATACCTGGAGTATTAGCCGCAGGAGATTGTAGAGCGAAATCTTTAAGACAAGTAGTAACTGCTGCCGCTGATGGAGCTATTGCAGCTATTTCAGCAGAAAATTATATAAATAGTTTAGAATAAATTCACAAAAAAAGAGTCCAGCTTAAAGCTAGGCTCTTTATTTTTTAATTTGCTGTCTATGATGTAATCCTACTAAATTAGATGCAGGTAGTGTAAACACAATGCCTGTACCTGGTTCTTCTAATCTACCTGCCTTTATAATTGCCTCATATATTGGTTTGTAATTTTCTTCTTCACTAAGTATTATTATAATTTCTTTTGATGCTTCAATATAGATATTGAAAAATTTTAAAGCCTCAGTTTGTCCAGTTCCTCTGCCATAAATAATAGTTGCACCTTTAGCACCTACTTTTTTAGCATGATTTACAATTTTATCTGCCTTTCCCCTTTCTACAATGGCAATTATACATTTAATTTCATCCATATTTTCCCCTCCTTATATCTTAGACAATATGCCTAATGTTAATACAGAAATTACAGCACCTATTGAAGTAAGACCTACAATTCCAAACCCTGCCAATAACGGGTCTATATTTTCTATAATTTTAGTCAATCCTATGGCCAATGCCATATTTAATGGAATATTTACAGGCCCGGTTGTTGCACTAGCAGAGTCCATAGCAATAGCCACAAATTCCTCTGGTGTTAATAGAATCAATACAATTATTATAATAAGTAATGGAATTATTATTTTTATGTATGAAATATCATTTAAAATTTTAAATATTCCTATGGACATTCCCATGCCAAAGCCTACAGCAACTGCATGAATTAATACCCTATGTGGTATGGCTCCTACTGATATTTCTTCTACTTCTAAAGCTAATGCCTTTAATGCTGGTTCTACTAATGTCCCAAAATATCCAATTACAAAAGCCACTAAAATTATTAACCACTTTCTCTCTAGAACCACTAAATTTTGTCCAACTGAATCTCCCAATGGAAAAAGGCTCATAGAAACACCTTTTAAAAAGAAATGTAATCCAAATACACTAAGTAGAAAACCTATAATGAATTGCTTTAGATTTGCAATAGGTTTTCTAAGTACTACTATTTGAAAAAAAGCAAGCACAGCCGTTAACGGGAGAATACTTCTTAGAGTCTCCCACAATGCTCCCAAATTCTCCAAGCCCCTCATATTATGTCCCCCTTGCTTAAATAATATAAATAAAATTCGTTAATAATCTTATTATACTATAGATATACTAGATAGTGAAGGATTCCTAAGTGCTTATTTCAGTTTTTACTTAAAATTAAAAACATATAAAATAAATAGCAAATTTATGTTACATATACATACAACAGGGTATATATAATTGATAAAACTTTATTAATTTTTTAGCAAAGGAGGATTAGAAATGGAAAAAGAAAAATATATACCAGAAGTTAAGACTCAATTACGTTCTAGAATAATAGAAGTTCCTCCAGCAATCTATAAAGCATCTGGAATAAAAATTCTAGGAACTAGAATCAAATCCCTATTGTTCTCCACAGATGTAGCCATTATTAAAAATACAAATGCCAATTCTATAATTGCAGTTTATCCTTTTACACCACAATTAGCTATTACTCAAGCTATATTAGAAGTAGCCCCAGTACCAGTATTCGCAGGTGTAGGAGGAGGTATTACTACTGGAAGACGTTCCATAGATATTGCCCTACAAGCAGAATTAATGGGAGCTTATGGTGTAGTAGTAAATGCTCCTACTGCAAATGAAGTAATTAGCAAAATGAGCAAAAGAATTGATATACCGGTTATCGCTACAGTAGTCTCTGAATACGATGATTACAAAGGGAAATTAGATGCAGGTGCTAAAATCTTAAATATTTCAGGAGGACCCAATACTGCTAATATTGTAAGAAAAATCCGTGATGAATATGGAAAAGAATTACCTATAATTGCAACTGGCGGACCTACTGATGAATCTATACTAGAAACCATCCAAGCTGGAGCTAATTCTATTACCTATACACCACCTTCTTCAGCAAAAATATTCGCAGGAGTTATGGATCAATATAGACAAAATCAGACAAATAAATAAAGCCCAAGACTGGGCTTTATTTATTACATTAATATATTATCTCTCTTTATACATAATTTGTGCTTAAACTAAAGTATCAATTATTTTTTTAGTACTTGCCACATGCTTTGGTATTGTTGCTCTTACAGTTGCCTTTGGATCTACAACTTGGGATATTTTTAAATCTACAGATAAACTTGCCAAAATATAAGCTTCTTCCCATCCTATATTTAAACTATTTTTAATATAGTCTACTGCCTGGTTGCTAGCTTCGTAAATTGCCTCTTCTAAGTTATCACCAGAAGCTATAACCATTGTATGCTCTTTTGTCTCAACTAAAGGCCATCTCACAGTTTTATTTTTAATCAAATCTATTTGAAGAGTAACAACAGCTGGTATTTCTAAACCAGTAAAGCAAATTTCTCCATCACCCATAATAGCATGACAATCTCCTAATGCCAATAAAGCACCCTTTTGCTTAACTGGAAGGTATAATGTAGAGCCAATTTTAATATCTGTTGTATCCATATTTCCGCCATGTTTCCATGGACTTTCTGTTGCCCATTCACCATCTTCTCTAGCAGGTGCTACTCCTATTACACCTATCATAGGATCTATTGGCAATTTTAGTTCATTAAATATAGCATAATTATCTTCAACATTTATAATTTTTACTGTAGGATTTTTTACTTTATCTCCTAACACCCCTTCATTAGGTACTGCTACAGCAGAACCTTTATCTGCTACATCTATATTTAAAATCTTTACCTTCAATAAATCCCCTGACTCTGCTCCCTCAATATAAAGAGGACCAGTAGCTGGATTTAATATTTCATAATTTATTTCCTTTACTACTTGATCTTCAGTAGTAATTTGTTGAAACCAACAATCATTTGTATTAATCTTTACTATTTCTCCAGGTATTACTGTTTCTACATATTCCATTTCATGTTTAAATTTATAAATAACTTTATCATTTGATATTACCTTCATTCTATTCCTCCTTATTTGAGTTAATAATCTAAATTTAAAATATTAAATAGTGTTAAATCTGTCCTTATCTTCTGGAGTTAGTGTAATCAACTTATTTTTTTCTGGATCCTTTCTTCTACGAATACCCATTAACAAATTCAAAAGTATCCCTACGCCTATATATATTGCTAATGATATATAGCCACCTATATCTAATTCCAACATAGAACCAATTAATATCCATATTCCAACAAGTATCCCTATAAAAAGCAATCCATTACCACCAGGTGCTTTATAGGGTCTTTCCCACTTGGGGTATTTTTTTCTCAATACAATTGCATTCAAACAGGTAATAATATAAATTATCCCTGCAGCTACTGATGAAATTGCATAAATATATTGGACCCAATTTTCGCCACTAAACAAACAGAAGAATACAGAAAAAGCTAGTACTACTAAGTTTGCAGCTGTAGGTTGACCATGTTTATTTAATTTAGTAAATACTTCTGGTAATTGATTTAGTTGACCTGCACCATATAATACTCTTGCTGAAGATGTCCAAAAACCCATTAATGTAGTCAAAGCATGTAAAATACCTGCTGCTATAGCAGCAATACCAATCATTCCAGGTAATCCAAGTTTAACTACTAGCTCAGGTTCTGGCATACTCATACCCGCAATTTCTGTCCATGGTGCCAATCCTGCCATAGCCATAACTACTATAAAATATAATAGTGCTGGTACAAACAATGCTGATAATATAACTGTAGCCATTTTTTTAGCTGGGAAATTGGTCTCTTCAATCATTGTCGGTGTCATTTCAAAGCCAATAAATTTTAGCGAAAATACAGCAAAGGCTATAAAAATCCCTTTAAAACCCTTCGGAGTCCAACCTCCATAATTAGATATATTTGTAAGAGACCAATTTCCACTTGTAAAAAAAGATATTGAAACTATGAGAGATATAATAATCATAGTGAAGAAAAAGATTGTCGATAATTTTCCAGTAATACCAATATTAAAATTAGATAGTATATACCAGAGAAAAACTATTCCTATAGCTATCCATATAGCCATACTTGGTGGTATAGGAACAAAGTAGTTTAGAGCCGTAATAAATATAAATGCCATCAAGGGTGGCTCTACTACTTGTATTAAAAACATCATCCATTGAGCAAACCATCCTGCAGTATAACCAAATGCATTAGTGGTCCAAACAGCAACCGATGAAGTAAAAGGTAACATTGCAGTAAGCTCTGAAAAAGCTAAACCAACTGGAATTAATAAAATTGATAATAGAGGAAATACCAGTGCCCCTCCAGCTCCAGTTACCGAAAACCAATATGGTGCCTCTGCAAGCCAACCCCCTATTACTGCACCTGAAGCTATAGCTATCATTTGAACAAAAGTCAATTCTCTTTTTAATTTATTCTGTGACATTTTTTGCACCTCCTTTTACATTAATTTGACCAATTATCAAATATTTTATACTCCTTAAACCCTATAATATTTTTGTTTCCAATTTTTGCTATGAAAACATATGATAATTTCCTTGCTATAAAAATAAAGCCCAAGACTGGGCTTTATTTTACTTTATACTATCTAATGCCATTTTTAAATCTTCTATTATATCTTCTACAGTTTCCAAACCTATAGATAATCTAATTAATCCATCAGAAATACCACTAGCTTCTCTTTCTTCTGGAGTATATGGTGAATGAGTCATAGAAGCTGGATGTTGTATTAAAGTTTCCGTATCTCCTAAGCTAACTGCTAAGGAACATAGCTCTACTGTATCCATTATTTTCTTACCATCTTCCAAATCTCCCTTAATTTCAAAAGAAATCATAGCTCCGGGTAATTTCATTTGCTTTTTAGCTAATTCATATTGAGGGAAATCCTTAAGACCTGGATAATATACCTTTTCTACTGCTGGATGAGATTGTAAAAATTCTGCTACCTTTTGAGCATTTTCACAGTGTCTATCCATTCTAATTTCTAAAGTTTTCATTCCCCTATTGATTAAAAATGCATCAAATGGACTTAGACTTGCACCTGTCATATCCTTTATACCAAATAATCTAACTTCTTTTATAAATTCTTCTGTACCACATACAAATCCTGCTATTACATCTCCATGACCATTTAAATACTTAGTAGCTGAATGAACTACTGCATCTGCTCCTAAATCTAGTGGTCTTTGTAGATATGGTGTACAAAAAGTATTATCTACTACTACCATACAATCTTCTTTTTCGTGAGCAATTTTTGAAATTGTTTCAATATCTGAAATACCTAGTGTAGGATTAGCTGGGGTTTCTAAATATACTAATTTAGTATTATCCTTCATTGCCTTCCTTACATTTTCAGGATCCCTAGTATCTACAAAAGTTACTTCTACACCAAATCTTGGTAAACCATGACTTAAATATGCAAAAGTACAGCCATAAAGTGTATTAGCTGCAACTACATGGTCTCCAGCTTCTAATATAGACCATAAACAAGAAGTAATAGCACCCATTCCTGAAGCTGCAGATACACAAGCCTCAGCATTTTCAAGTAATGCAAGTTTGTTTTCCACTTGAGTATTAGTAGGATTACCTAAACGAGTATACATATACCCTTCTTCTTCTCCAGCAAAACGTTTTCCACCTTGTTCTGCTGAATCAAATATAAAAGTGGATGTTTGATAAATTGGTGTGGCTAAAGCACCTACTTCATTTTTTTCATAGCCTCCATGAATTGCTTTTGTTCCAAATCCTTTGTTTTTCATTTTACTCCCCCCAATTAAAGTTTAGACAAATTATCATTTGATTTTTTTAAAAAATTCCATTTGGTTTCCGTGGTTATAATAGATAAAAATATAGTTATGCAACCAATTAGAAACCTAATGGTAAATGGCTCTTTCAAAAATATAAAAGATAACACCCCACCAAATACTGCCTCTAAGCTAAGTATTATGGCAGCGTGAGTGGAAGATGTATATTTTTGAGCTACATTTTGAATTAGAAAAGCTATTAATGTACTAAATACAGCTAAATAAAGTATAGGAATTATAGCTTCATTTGAAATTTTACCTGTTTCAAATTCAAATAATAATACACATATAAAAGATAATATACCCGCAATTAAAAATTGCATTACTGATAATACTATTGGATCATGTTTCTTCGCATAATAACCAATAGCTGAAATATGACATGCAAAAAATATGGCACATAGAAAAGTTAAAAACTCTCCATAACCTATTTTTAAACCAGATTCAAAACTCAGTATTCCAATACCTATAAAGCAAAGTATGGCAGCTATTACTTCATATATATCTGGCTTTTTTTTAGATATGCCCCAATAAATAAAGGGAACCATTACTACATTAGTAGCTGTAATAAATGCTTGTTTTCCTGCTGTTGTGTAGTTTAATCCTACTGTTTGGGTAGCAAAGCCTAAAAATAAAAAAATCCCTATGATTACTCCCGCCTTAAAATCTTCAAAATTCATTTTCCTTAGTCTTTTAAAAAATACTATCGCCATAATTAAAAAAGAAATTGTAAAACGAATTGCCATAAGATAATAAGGTGTAGTATAAGCTAAGGCCTTTTTTGTAGCTACAAAGCCACTGCCCCAAATTAGTGCAACCAATACTAAAGAAAGATCTGCATATAATGACTTTTTATTTTCCATATTTAATTCCCTCCATTCGTTCCTATATCTATTATAATCCATAAAGCTTATATATGCTAATTTTTTTGTAACTTTTAAAAATATTTTAAATATAATAATATATAAACTTTAATTTAGGTGATACTATGTATAAAAACTTAATCCATGGTTCAAATACTCTAGTCCCTTTAAAAAATGGAATAAAGGTTCCCTATATAAACTTTGACAATGCCGCCACTACACCTCCATTAATTTCCGTAATGGAGGAAATTAATAATTTTTCCTCCTATTACTCCTCTGTCCATAGAGGAACTGGTTATAAATCTATTATATCATCTAACTATTATGAAAAATCAAGGGAAATTGTACTAAATTTTGTAGGTGGAAATCCTCATTCCCATATGGTAATATTTGTGAAAAATACTACAGAAGCTATTAATAAACTTTCTTATGCTTTAGAAGATGTAATACAAGATGGGGTCGTGCTATCTACTGAAATGGAACATCACTCTAATATTCTTCCCTGGCGATATAAATATCCTATAGATTATGTGAAAGTCGATGATAAAGGCCGATTGTCTATAGAACATCTCGAATACTTGCTAAAAAAACATATGGGAAATGTAAAATTAGTAGCAGTAACTGGTGCATCAAATGTAACGGGATATATAAACCCAATACATAATATAGCTAAACTCACTCATAAATATGGAGCTAAAATATTTGTAGATGGTGCCCAGCTAGTACCTCATCAGCTGATAAATATGTCCTATCCTGAACCCATAGATTTTTTAGCTTTTTCAGCTCATAAAATATATGCTCCCTTCGGCACAGGAGTATTAATTGCCCCTAGAGAAGCTTTTAAAAATAAAATGCCAGATCAAGTTGGAGGTGGCACCATAAAATTAGTTACAAGAAGAAAAGTCATTTGGGGAGATCTACCTTATAAAGAAGAAGCAGGCACCCCTAATCTTTTAGGTGTAGTAGCCTTAGTAAAAGCCATAGAAACCCTTTCTGAAATTAGTATAGATGAAATTTCGCATTATGAAAAAGGATTAGTTCAATATACTTTAAAAAGAATGAGGAATTTACCAAATATTATTATTTATGACGATTACAATATTGAAAGCAAAGTTCCAATTATATCTTTTAATATAGATAGATTAAATCATGGTGCTGTAGCCACAACACTATCTACAGAAGGAGGCATAGGCGTTAGAAATGGATGTTTCTGTGCACAGCCTTATGTACACAAATTATTAGGGATTTCTCTAGATGATATAGAAAGATATATGAAAGATAAAAACTTGCCTAGACCCGGCATGGTAAGAGTATCCTTTGGTATATATAATGATTATGAAGAAATAGATATATTTTTAGAATTATTAAGAGAAATTTGCCAATAAGACAGGGGGACGGTTCCACTGTCTTATTTTGGTAGTGCAAGATGGACTGTCTCTCTTGCAGTCCATCTTTTTCCAATTAGTAAAATTCTCTTTTCAAATAAATTTTCTTCGATATTTGTAAGGATATATAATAGATTATAAAAACTAATATTAAAAGGACAATCCCTATTTTTTTATCTCCTATCTTTGCCATAAAGTTTAAAACTTTATTCATAGATAATTGTTTGCTATATCTTCCAATAACTGAAGGAAACAATATTATTATAATTCGGAAAGCCTGACTAAAAGTCATTAGCCCATCTTCTGATTTAAAATATAATGGATAATATATAGAATAAAATATTAGACTAATTACAGTTATGATTACTAGACTCCATAAAATTTCCAATTGGCTTTCTACGCCATAAGCTATTGGTATAAATATTTTATTTGTGATTCCCATAGGTATAGAATACATAATTATATATAGAATCATAGTTGTGTATTTACCCCTAACTATATTCTTCCTATTAATAGGAAAACTATTTAAAAGTACCTCCGATTTACTCTTTATATCATGATAATTACTATCTATTACTGAAATATATACTAGCATAAAAACAGCATAGGAAAATGCAATATTTTGAATAAATTTGCCTCCACTAATCTCCATTTTTACTGTAGACATAAATATAGAAAATGCAAATATAATAGAGAGAAATAATAATAAAATCCAAGACTTAGATATTTTAAATTCTTTTCTAATTAAACTTAGCATAATACACCTCCTACAGATCTTTATTTTCATATAATTTAATGGAAGATATCATAGATAATATGAATATTCCAAAGGATAGGATTAAGAAACCGGCACTATCTAGGAAATCCATAAACCTGCTAACTCCTCCTTCTATGGCACTTTGTGCTAAATTAAAGGAAAATATTATCAATGTAATATAAATAATCATATTAGCTATTTGTGCAATTCTCATATTAAATATAAAATTAATAAAAAGGGTCAAACCCATACTAATTAAAATATAGGGTAGAGCCTTTTTTATCATAGCTAAATTAAAATAATCCACATTTACTAATCCAATTTTATTAATTATCCACAAATATACTCCCACATACACTATAGTTATTAAAAAATATAAAAATACGGATAAATATTTATATACAACTATTTCTTTTCTAGTAATAGGTAGAGAAGCTATTAGGCTAGTAGATTTATTATTCATTTCATAGTAAAAAGGTGTAAGTACCAATATATGAGAAACACCCATTATTATTACAAAATACAACCACTCCATATTTTGAGTATCTATGGATAATAGAAAAAATGGTATAATGAAAATTAGGAAAATCCTCTGTCTAGTATCAGAAAATATTAATGTTAAATCCCTCTTAATAATTCCTAACATCCTCCCTACCTCCTTACACTATAAACCATAATATCTTCTAAACTTGGCTTCTCAATTAATACACTGTCTCCAAAGAAATTTTTCATTTCGTCTACATTATCTACTAATCCTTCAAATCCAACTTTAGTCTCCCTTAATCCTATGAATTTCTTTCTATTATTTGAGTCCAACAAATTTGTGCCACCTTTAACTATGGCGTAATTTTCCAATACTTCGTCTTTAGGCTTAGAAAATACTATATTACCATTATTGATGAAAGTTATATAATCAGCTATTTTTTCTAAATCTGTAGTTATGTGAGTAGAGAAAAATATACTTTTCCTATCATCTTGAATAATGCTATATAAAATATCTAATATTTCCCGCCTAAAAACAGGATCTAATCCTGAAGTAGGTTCATCCATTATGATTAAGTCTGCATGATGGGATAGGGCTATGGCTAATGAAAACTTCATCTTCATTCCCTTAGATAGTGTTTTAATTTTTGATTTTGGATTTAAATCAAATTCTTTAATATAATAATTAAATTGGTGTTCATCCCATTTAGAATAAAATGAAGCTACTATATTTTTCATTTGATTAATGGACAAACTTTCATAATAGTAATTTTCATCATAGACAAAGCCTATTCTGTCTTTAATTTTCCTTTCATATTTTATATGATCTTTACCAAACACTTTTATTTCTCCACCATTTTTCTTAAGTAAATTCATTATAAGTTTAATGGTAGTAGATTTTCCTGCTCCATTAGGGCCAATAAAACCCATAATATAACCTGGTTCTAAATTAAAGCTAATATTATTTAATGTGAAATTTTTAAATTCTTTTCTTAAATTTTTAACTTCTAAAATATAGTCCATAGCTATACCTCCCTAAATAAAATTCTTAACATTTCTTCCACTTCTTCATAATTTAAGCCTAGTAATTTACTTTCTTCTACTACCTTAAGCAATTTTTCTTCAATAATCTTAAGTTTTTTCTCTCGCATTAATTCCTTATTCTGCCCTGCTACATAGGAGCCTTTTCCTTGAACTGTTTCTATAAAACCCTCATTTTCTAATTCATCATAGGCCCTTTTAGTGGTAATAACAGATATCTGAAGATCCCTTGCCAAACCTCTAATAGAAGGTAGTAATTCCCCTTCTTCCAATTCTCCCTTTAAAATCATACCTTTAATTTGACTGGAAATCTGTTCATAAATAGGCTCCTTTGAGGAATTAGATATAATAATCCTCATATAAATCCTCCTCGTTGAAATGTTAATAGTGTTAAGTCTGTATATATTGTCTGTATATATTGTCTATATACAGTATATATTGTGTTTTAAATTTTGTCAATAC
>CAZMBD010000058.1:0-15088 GCA_964564325.1 uncultured Clostridiaceae bacterium | reverse complement strand
TTGGCTATAAACTTGGTTTTTTAAATAATAATGAACTTGCAAATCTTAATTCTAGACCTTTTGAAATTCCACGAATATCTATAAATAGTATGACTACTTTTGAAGATTTTGTTAAGTTCTTAGAACTTTTAGAAAAGGATAAGTAAATAAAAAAAGATTTAATCACAGTGAATAGTTCATATATAAATTATTCACTGTGATTTTCGTATAATTCTACAAAAATTTACTCTTTAAATTATTCCAGTACATATCCTTATCAAAATTCAATCTAGAAATAGTCTTATATGGTATGGTGAAATCTATTTTAGTAATATCATCGTATTTATGCTCCACACCATCTACTATGACCAATATAGAATTTTCATATCTATATTCAGGCTTAATGGTGATTTTAAGTTCTCCTGGTATAATAGCAGAATTAGGTAAAGATCTATAGGCTTCAGAACTAATGGGAGATAGTGGAGTCATTTGCAATGTATTTAAAGATGGATAAATTATACTACCTCCAGAGGAAAAATTATAAGCAGTGCTCCCTACAGGAGTTGAAATTATCATTCCATCACCACAGAATTTTTCTAAGTGATTTCCATCTATAAATATTTCTAAATGAACTACTTTAGACTGAATGCCCTTAACCACAATTTCATTAACGCCAAACAATTGAAATTCACTATTTTTTGTTGATATATCAGCATGAACTAGGAAGATTTTCTCTATTACATAATCTTCATTTATATATTTCTCTATAAATAAGTCTATATTTTCAGGAAGAATTTCTTGGAAAAATCCTAAATGTCCTGTATTTATTCCTACAAAGGGAATAGATGTAAAATTATGCTTATGTACAGCCCGTAGGAATGCCCCATCTCCTCCAATACAAATATTTAATTCTGCATTTTTATTAAATTTATCTGAAATATAAAATCCTCTATTTTCCAATTTTTTAATTAATAATTCTTTTGTATTTTTTGATTCTAAATCATAATTAGAAATAATATTGATTATTCTATTTTTCTCTTTTAACAAGAACTTCCCCTCCAAATTAATTTCTGCTATAATTATCTTAAGTTTATTATACATTAAAAGTACTAATAATTGGAGGAAAAAATGGATTTAACAAAAAAATTGGAGAAAAATATTATATTTAAAGTTGAAGAAAGCGGGAAAACTTTAGAGGATTTTTTATTAGAACAGAATATATCTTCTAGATTATTTAGAAGAGTTTATAAGAGTAAAAATGTTTTTGTAAACGGGATACTTAAAAATAAAAATGAAAATTTAAATATAGGGGATACGGTGATTATATCTATAGAAGATGAAATGGATAATACATTGCCTCAGAATATACCATTAGATATTGTATATGAAGATATGGACATATTGGCATTAAATAAACCACCCTTTATAGTGGTGCATCCTACCAAAAGTCATCAAGAAAACACCCTTTCCAATGGAATCGCCTATTATTTCAAGGAAAATAATATTAAAAGAAAAATAAGATTAGTAAATAGATTAGATATGAATACATCAGGCATATTGCTAGTAGCAAAATCTTCCTTTGCTCATCAGCAAATGGCATTGCAATTTGAAAACAATGAAGTAGAAAAAAGATATATAGCAGTAGTAGATGGCATAGTTGAAAAAGACAAAGGTATTATAGATTTACCCATAGGTAGAGAAGAAGAAAAAAGTATTAGAAAAATCGTAACTTCTGATGGAAAAGAAGCTATAACTAAATACAAAGTAATAGAAAGATACAATAATACAACTTTATTAGATATAGAACTAGTCACTGGACGCTCCCATCAAATAAGAGTACATTTAAATCACATTGGTCATCCCATAATAGGTGACACATTGTATTTTGAACCCAGTGAACACATTAATAGACAGGCATTACATGCCTATTATTTAAAGATAAAACAGCCTAGGACTTACGAAGAAATTGAATTAAAAGCAAAACTACCCAAAGACATAGAAAAAATAACTTACAATTTTAGGGACAGTCCCTAAAATTGTAAGTTATTTTTTATCTAGTGTTTTCATGATTTCTAACATTTTCATCATTTCTTTCATTTTCTTTTTTTCTTCTTCAGATTTTCCTTCTACTAATGGTTCCATTATTTGAAATATTTTATTGGGATCATTTAGACTATCAGAGTCAGACATAAAGGAGTTTAGCATGGTGAACATAGCTTTGTATTTATCCATATTTATTATAATGTCTAAAAGCATACCCATATCTTTTATTTCTTCCTTGGAAACTTCATTTTTTATAGTATTTATTATGTAATTAAATCTTTCTTTATTGTCTTTCATTGGTATGGATGATTCAATATAATTTATTTGGGAATTTTCTATAAAATCTAGAGTTTCATATCCTTTAAGGATTTTTTCTGTAATTATAATAGATTTATTAATAGGAGATATATATTCAGGAGGAAAATATGACCCAATTTTTTTCATTATTTTTATCTTATTCTTAGTATTGGGAATATTTAAAGTAAATTTATTTCTTTCAGTTTCTATAAGGCTTTTTTCCACCTTAATTAATTCTTCTTCTGTATTTAGGTTCTTTTCTTTTGCTTTATTATTTAATATAAATAATAAAAAGATTAACATTATTTTATTAACCATAGCACTACCTCCTAAAATTAAGTATATATACTATATCTATGCAGGAAATTTTAAAACTTACCATATTATTTAGGAATATATTGGAACGAAAAAACATAGATTAGACTAGAATATATGGGAGGTGCGTTATGAGCAAAAAAGATATGGAAGATTTAATGGAGGAATTTCAAAAATTTTCACCAATGGAGGAGGATGTAGAAAAGATATCTACTTTGGCAGATGAGTATAAGGATAAATCTGAAGAGGAAATTTTCTTTGAGATAATTAAAGTAAATGAGGATATGGAAAATTCAATGAGTGAAGAAGAATATAATAGAGTTTTTGAAAAATTAGAAAGTATGAGACCTTTTTTAAATGAGGAACAAATAGAAAAATTAGATAAATTATTATATATTTTGGGGAAATAATATCTTTTACTACCATATTTATCAAATAGACAGGAGACTTTATAGATGTTATAATTTTTATAGTATTATGTAAACCTGAAAGGGGATATGTATGATAAAAAATGGTAGAGTAAAAATATTATTGTTTTTAATAATATTCATTGCTTTAGTTTCAAGTATATTTTTATATTTAAATAGCAAAGAAGAATATAAGGAAATTTCCTATAAATTATTTTTAGATCATGTAGAACATGACTTGGTTGAGGAAGTGGAATTAAAGGATAGTTCACAGCTTAAGGGTAAATTAGTCAATGGAGAATTTTTTGTTACAGATAATCCTAGAAGGGAAGATTTTAAGGAGTATTTACTATTGCATAATATAGAAGTAATAGAGGATAAAAATATAATTCCTACCCAAATTTTCACTATGATAATTTTATTAGCTGGTATAGGGGCACTTGCTTATTTTACTAATAAAAATTATTCTAAACAGGCAGAGAAAGAAATGACTTCAATGTCCCAATTAGATACGGGGGATTTTAGTCGTGGAAGAATTACATTTGAAGATGTAGCTGGAAATGAAGAAGCTAAAGAATCCTTAAAGGAATTAGTAGATTTTATAGAAAATCCAGATATATATAATAAATATGGAGCTAGAATGCCAAGAGGGGTGTTATTATATGGGCCACCTGGCACTGGTAAGACCTTATTAGCAAAGGCATTGGCTGGTGAGGCTAATGTACCTTTTTATCCAGTGTCAGGTTCAGATTTTATCCAAGTTTATGCAGGACTTGGGGCTAGTAGAATAAGAGAATTATTTAAAAAGGCAAAAGAAGTTGGAAAATCAGTCATATTTATAGATGAAATAGATGCTCTTGGTAAAAAGAGAAAAGGTGGAAATAGTCATAGTGGTAGTGAAGAAGGAGATAGGACTTTAAATGCACTATTAACAGAAATGTCTGGGTTTAAGGGAAATGAAGGAATAATAGTAATGGCTGCTACTAACAGGGTGGATACTTTAGATGAAGCATTGCTTCGTCCTGGAAGATTTGATAGGCAAATTGAAGTAGGTCTTCCAGATGTAAATGCTAGATATTCTATTTTAAAACTTCATAGTGCTAATAAGCCTGTATCTAAGGATGTAGATTTAAAAAAAGTAGCAATGGAAACCATATATTTTAGTGGTGCTAAGCTAGAAAATTTAATGAATGAATCTGCAATAATAGCAGCTAGAAATAAGGATAAGAATATAAATATGGATCATATTAATAAGGCTTATTATACTATATTAGTAGGGGATGAAAAAAAAGATAGATCTGGTATTTCTGTTGTTGATAAAAAAATCACAGCTTATCATGAAGCGGGACATGCTCTAGTTGCAAAGCGATTATCTAAAGACAATAGAGTGACAAAGGTTAGTATAATACCAAGTACAAAAGGTATGGGAGGATTTAGTCTAAATATTCCACCAGATAGAATGTATCAGACCAAGATAGATATAATGAACAATATAAAAATAGCCTTAGGAGGAAGGGTAGCAGAGGAGATTGTTTTTGGCAAGGATCATATTACTACAGGAGCTTCTTCTGATTTAAGGAAGGCAACAGAAATGGCATTAGCCTTATTAGGTAGCTATGGTATGGATGAAGAATTTGGTTTAGTCAATTATGATATAATATTAAACAGTAATTTAAATACAGATATTTCGTTAATGGAGAGAAGTAAAGAGATATTAAATACATTCTATAGGGAAACTATGGAATTATTAATTGAAAATAAGAGATATTTAGAGGAAATGGCGAATAAACTATTAGAAAAAGAAATATTAAATGAAACAGAAATAAATCAAATTATTTCCAGTTAAAAATTTCTAGCAAATTCTTTACCCTATACTTGAAGAATAAGTGAATAAAGAGTATAATATATATAGAAATAGTATTTCTGCGATGTGCGTTGACCCATATAATTCAACCGACATAGTGAACACGGGAGTTCGAGTTCAGTAATGTAGAGCAGGCCTTAAATGGAAGTTCGAAATTATTGACAGGACACCCACCTTGTGAGAGGCGGGTGTGAATTAGTTGGGATGGACGGCATCGCGGTAATACAAAAAACCCTTAGGATTTTCCTAAGGGTTTTTTGTATATTATTTATATTTTTTTTAATAATAAATATAGAAAGGATGGTTCAATATGAAAGATATATGTCCATTATGTAATGGATTGTATGAAATAGCATATAATTGTATATTATGCAATACACCTATGAAGGATGAAGGTCCTAAGATAAATTATATGGATGATTATAGTCCATATCTACTAGACGAAATAAGTCATCTAGTAGATGGAGTGGCTAGAGATGAATGTGTCCATATATATTCTTGTCCTAAATGTCATCATAAGGTGGAGTATTCTATTGAAAGAAAAATGTTTTAGGAAATATGAATAGGATATTTTTTTCTTTCCTTAAATACATAAATATATTTAAATCCAATTTCCTTTAATAATTTTTCTACGGCTCTATACTCATATCCTATATAATCTGGATTATGTGCATCAGAGCCTATGGTGATTATTTCTCCGCCTAAATCCTTATACATTTGAAGTATTTCTATTTTAGGATGAAAATAATCAAGACCATATTTTATACCACCAGTATTTATTTCTATGCCTTTTCCTTTTTCGATAATTAGTTTTAAAATAATCTCTATTATAGAAGAGTATTTTTTAAATTCTGGAATTTTTGCAAAATCGTCAAAATATCTATCTATATAGTCTAAATGGCCTATAACATCAAAATTTTCAAAGTTCAATATACATTGATATAGATATTCATAGTACGTATTTATTGCATCAATAGGTGCTTTGTTTTGAGTAAAATTATCATAATGAATATCTAATCCATCGATGGAGTGAATACTCATTATTACAAAATCGAAAGGATTATTATTAATTAATTGATTATATTTATCGGCCAAATGAGGCTGCATTCCTATTTCGACACCAGCTAGAATTTCAATTTCTTTCATATATTTATATTTTACTTGTTTTACTTTTCGAAAGTAATCGCTTGTTCTAAAATCTTTATCTACCTTATTTTCTCCTACTTCATAGTCTACATGATCTGTAAAACAAATACTTTTCATGTTTTTATCTATAGCAGCTATTACCATTTCTTCCATTAGAAATTTACCATCCATGGAAAAATCACTGTGAATATGAAAATCGTACATATGTCCACCCCTAAATTTTATTAATTTAGACTATTTTACTCTAAATTTTAGAAATAGTAAAGACTATGCAGAATAAAAATCTTCTTTGTATTGAAGTTTATATAATTCATAATAAAGTCCTTCTTTTTCTAAAAGTTCTTGATGATTTCCCATTTCTTTGATTTCACCTTTACTTAAGACTATTATTTTATCTGAATTTTGAATAGTAGACAATCTATGAGCTACTGCAATTGTAGTTCTACCTTTAATTAATTTTTTCAATGCATCCTGTATTAAAAGTTCTGTTTCTGTATCTATATTGGAGGTAGCCTCATCTAATATCAATATACTAGGATTAAAGGCAAGTGTTCTAGCAAAGGCTAACAATTGCTTTTCTCCAGAGGATAGAGTAGCACCTCTTTCCATTACAGGCTCCTCATATTGATTAGGTAATTTTTCGATAAAATTATGAGCATTGACATATTTAGATATTTCAACAATTTCTTCATCAGATATATCTTTATTATTTAATCTTATATTGTCTTTGATATTCCCAGTGAAAATAAATACATCTTGTAATACCACACCAATATTTCGTCGAAGTTCATATTTATCATATTCCTTTATATTAATTCCATCAATTAATATTTCTCCTTTTTGAATATCATAAAATCTGGTAATTAAATTAATAATAGAGGTTTTCCCAGCACCTGTAGCACCTACAAAAGCTACTAATTCTCCAGGCTCTATTGTAAAACTAACATCTTTTAGTACCCAATTTTCAGCTTCATATGCAAACCAAACATTTTTAAATTCTATTTTCCCCTTAAGTTCTTTAATAGGTAGAGGATTTTCTACATTTTCAATTGGATTTTCTTCATCTAATATAGCAAATATTCTTTCACTTGAGACCATGGCTGATTGAAGAATATTATACTTTTCAGTTAAATCTAATATAGGATTAAAGAATTTTTGGAGATAATCTATAAAGGCGTATAGTACTCCAAATTCCATGGCTCCTGATATAACTTCACCACCACCATAATATATTAAAAATGCCAATCCTAAAGATTTAATTACTTCAATAGAAGGTCTAAATATGGCATAGATTTTCACTTCTTTTCTTGAAGTATTTAAATAGGCACTATTTATTTCATCAAATTGCCTAAAAATCTTATCTTCTTTTTTAAAAATTTGGATTGTTTTCATTCCGGTTATATTTTCGTTTAATGTGGAATTAATTTTAGATAATTGTGCTCTACTTAATCTATAAACTTTTCTTATATTTTTTCTAAAAATAATTGAAGCTAATAATATAAATGGAATTAGTGAAAATGATAATAATGCTAATTTATAATTCATTTTAAGCATTACAATTATTATTCCAACTAATATAAATATATCTTTAAATAGAGATACCAATACAGAAGTATACATTTCGTTTAGAGTTTCAGTATCATTTGTCACTCTGGTTACTAATCTACCTACAGGATTTCTGTCAAAGTAAGAAATAGATAAATTTTGAATGTGAGAAAATACATCCTGTCTAATATTAAATATGATTCTTTGACTAGTATAGTTTAAAATATAGACCTGTAAATAATTAAATACAAAGGCTACAATTATAGCCACTAAAAAGATTAGGCCTATTTTTTTAATTCCATCAATATCTTGTTTTCTAAAGCTTTGATATTCATCTTTAGATAGAAGAATAGCTTTAGAAGTATCATTTTCTGAAACATCTGTTAAATAATAATTTCCTTCTCTTTTGTTTATTGTTTTTAGAGGACAATTTTCTAATCTGTTTATATCTTCTTCTGATAGGTTTTTTAGTCGTATATATTTTTTATTATTAAATTCAACCCCAGTAAGGCTTTCAGAAATACTAGTTTCTACCATAGGAGTTTTATATCCATTTATATAATCGTCTATGGTTATTTTAAATAAATATGGTCTTAATAGTTCTAACCCTGTGACTATCATCATAAGGACTATGGTTAAGACTAGATAATGCCAATAGGGTTTGGCATATTTCAAGGTCCTTTTTATTAAATTGGAATCATAAGATTTATTTTCTATTTTATCATAATCTTGATTATGCATAGGATCCCTCCTCTGAACCTTTTATTTTTTCTTCTAGGAGTTGTTTTTCATATAGATAATTGTACAATCCATTATTTTTTAGTAAGCTTTCATGAGTTCCTCTTTCTATAATATGGCCATCGTCTAATACGATTATTTCATTTGCATTTTGTACAGTAGATATTCTATGACTAATAATTATAAGGGTTTTTTTCCCCGTAAGTGTTTCTAAATTATTAAGTATTTTTTCTTCTGTTTCAGTGTCTACACTGGATAAGCTATCGTCTAAAATCAAAATAGGTGCATCTTTTGCTAAGGCTCTAGCTATGGATACTCTTTGCTTTTGACCGCCAGAAAGGGTAACTCCCCTTTCACCTAGAACTGTATCAAAACCTTCAGGAAAATCTATAATATTATCATAGACTTGGGCAGCTTGAGCTGCAGTAAATACTTTTTCTTGAGGCAAGCCATGGTCAAAGGCAAATTCAATATTTTCCTTAATGGTAGAGGAAAATAAAAAATTGTCCTGAGGTACATAGGCTATATTTTCCCTTAAATCCTTTAATTTAATATCCCTTATATCAATATTATCTAATAGTATTTTACCGTTTTCTATATCATAAAGTCTTAAAAGTAGATTTACTAAAGTAGTTTTACCACTGCCAGTTCTACCTACTATAGCTAGTGTTTCTCCTTCCTTTAAAGTAAAGTTTATATCCTTTAATACAGGCTCTGTAGTATTTGGATATCTAAATTCTACATTTTTAAATTGTATTTTACCCTTTACATTTTCCATAGGAATTGGATTTTTAGCATCTACTATTTCAGCTTCCTCATCTAGTATGGTATTAATTCTTTCCATAGACGCTACACCTCTTTGTAGGATATTAATAACCCAACCTACTGCCATCATAGGCCATATAAGTAGTCCTAGATAATTATTAAAGGCTATAAAATCTCCCAAAGATATGGTGTCTAACATTACTAATTTACCTCCATAAACTATGACTACTAAAAAGCTAACAGAGGCTACAAATTGGATTAATGGATGAAATATCCCTGAAACTTTTACCAAGTTTAAATTTTTATTTAAATTATCTTCATTAACTTGTGTAAATTCGTCCATAATTAGATCTTCCTGTACAAAAGATTTAATGACTCTTATACCTGCAAAATTTTCTTGAGTAGTATCAGTTAAATTAGAAAAAGCTTCTTGTACTGAAATAAATCTTTTATATATAACTTTACCAAATTTACTTACAGTTAATGTGATAAAAGGCAGTGTGATTAATGCAATTATGGTCAATCGAATATTGGTGGTTTTGATCATCATAACCATCGATAATATTGTTAAAAATATGGCATCTACAGCCATCATAATACCTTGACCAGATGCAAGTCTTACTGCATTTATATCATTTGTAGCATGAGCCATTAGATCCCCTGTTTTATGAGTATTATAATAGCTTGGAGATAGAGTCAATAAATGCTCAAATAATGTATTTCTTAAATAATATTCCATTTTTCTAGAGGTACCAAAAATATAAATTCTCCAAAAATATCTTCCTAAGGCAATTAAAACCCCAGTAACTAGAATTAATAAAGAATATTTTAGTAGCCCTTTAGAATCCAAGAGTCCCTCTTGAAGAAGATTTGTAACTTTTCGGAGTATCTGAGGAACTATAAGTTGTACTAGATCAATTGCTAACAACCAACTTATACCAAATATATAACTCCATTTATGTTCTTTGAAAAAATCTTTTAATCTTGCAAAAGCTTTCATATTGACCTCCTCTTTTAAAAATATTTCGACACTCAAAATAATAGCTATAATCTATATTATAATAGAAATAATAATTATTTAAAGTGTAAAATCAGTAAAAAGTGAAAATTTTCATTTTTTTAAAGAAACTTTTAGTATTAAATATGATTATTTTAGGTATTATAGGGTAAATAATGTTTATAATAAAATTAAAGAAAGGAGAGATTGATATGAGATTAAGTGAATTGTTAGAAGCTAGGAGAAAAGAGAGAGAAAGAGAACAAAAAAAAGAGGTTGCTAAAAAGGTAGCTATAGGGACAGCCATAGGTACTGTAGTAGGTGCAGTAGCAGGAATATTAACTGCTCCAAAATCTGGAGAAGAGACTAGAGAAGATATAAAAACTAAAACTAAAGAAGCGACAGATAGTGTTAAAAAAACTGTTCAAGATTCTGTAGAGGTAATTAAAGAAGGGGAAGAAAAAATAAAAGAAGATGTGAAAAAAAGAATGAGAGAATTTAAAGATAGAAATTTAATTGAAGTGGAAATAGAATCTTTAGAAGAAGATGTAGAAAGCTTAGAGGATTCTGAAGAAAATCAGGAAATGGAGTAGGTGATTATTATGGATGCTACTATTACTGTTAAGGAATTATTAACATTTATATTGTATATATTAGGGATAGGGTTATTAGGCTATTTAGTAGTTTTAATAAAGAATGCAAATAAAATAATTTCTAAGGCACGAAAAATACTAGAAGAAAATGAAGAAGAAATTCAAACTACATTAGAACAATTACCAGATATATCTACTAATGTAAATTGTATATCGGAAGATTTAAGAGAATTAATTGAAGACATATCTCCAGAAGTAACAGATATAGTTATAAATGCAAATTCTATTACTGAAAAATTAGATGATACAAGTGATAATGTTCTTGGTGCTATAGATGTGGTTACTGAATCTGTAACTGATGCAGCTCTTGCCATTGAATCTAATGTGCGAAATGCGGCAGATTACATACAATTAGTAATGGATATAATAGAAATAGTGAAAAATGCCTTTAAAGGCAAATAGCTAACAGGGGAATTTATTCCTCTGTTATTTTTATTTAGAAAAATATTGATAAAGAATTAAAGATTGATATACTATATAATAAGGATAATAGAATAAATAATTTAAATATGGAAAAAATTAGCCTTAATTAGGTTCAATTTTGATAATTAAATAATGAAAGGTGAGTTATGTGAGAAAGGCTAAAATAATATGCAATCCATCATCAGGAAGACAAATAATTCAAAAGAGAGTAGATTACTTAATTAATTTATTATTGAATGAAGGTTATATTGTAGGTAGATTTAATACTGAAGCTAAAGATGATGCAATGCTAGAAACTATTAAAACTTGTAATGAAGATTGGGATTTCATAGTTGCTTGTGGTGGAGATGGCACTATTAATGAGGTGGCTAAAGGTATTGCAAAATCTGAAAGGAAAATACCTGTAGCTATATTATCTGCAGGTACGGTCAATGATTTTGCTAATCATATGGGATTACCTAGGAATATGGATGATTTTTTTCAGATGATTAAAGATGAAAATATACTAGCTGTGGATTTGGGAAAAGCAAATGACGAATATTTTATAAATGTAGCAGCCAGTGGATTGTTGACTAATGTAGGCTATCAGGTACAACCTGAGGCAAAGGCAGTTTTAGGGAGGATGGCTTATTATATAGAGGGAGCAAGGGAGATTCCTAAACAAAAATTTAATCCCGTAAAAGTAAATTTTATATCTGAAGAATATACAAAAGAAGAAGATATATTATTATTTTTAATATCTAATTCAGCCTCCATAGGAGGATTTAAAATGTTAGCTCCATATGCTAATGTATCGGATGGATATTTAGATGTTGTTATTATAAAGAAATCGGAGGTGGGAGATTTAGCTCAAATTTTTGTAAATATTTTTAAAGGGGAACATATCCATCATCCCAATGTAGAATATTTTAAAACTAAGAAGTTAGAAGTATATACTGAAGAAGATATTACCATAGATATTGATGGTGAATATGGAGGTAAATTGCCAGCTACATTTGAGGTAGTATACAATGGATTTAAGATCTTTGTTCCTAATTTGGAGAAAACCAATTAGCTAGATGAATTTAATGTATTAAAATTATTTGGAGGAGATTTTTTGGAAAATTCTAATGGAAAAGCTGTTTGTGAAAATGTAGTTAGTATTGAAAAACATCTTAGACGAATCGACTATATGATAAGGATAAAGGGAAGGGAGATACTAAAAGATTTTAATATTACTGTACCCCAATTTACAGCTTTACAAATTTTAATTCACAATGGTGAATTGACCATAGGAGAATTAAGTCAAAAAATGGGTTTAGCCTGCTCTACTATTACTGATTTAGTAGATAGAATGGAAAAAAATCAATTAGTAGTAAGGAAAAAAGACGAGAAGGATAAGCGAGTAGTTAGAATAGAAGTATTACCTATAGGGTATGAATTGGTGGAAAAAGTACTGGAAAAAAGGGTAGCATTTTTAGAGTCTAAAATGGAAGGTTTAGATGAGGAAAAAAGAGTTGCGTTAAGAGGGGGTTTAGAGTCTTTATATAAAATAATGAAGGAGAATGAATAAGACTCAAAAAAGCAAATGTCTCATGCTTTAAGGGGGAGCGAGAATGGCTATAAAGCTAATAAATAATAGATATAAATTGGATAAGGTGGTATATGATTCTTTATATAGTAGTCTATATGAAGTATTGGAACTTTGGGACAATGACAAAAGATTATATATGAAACTATATAATAGTGAAAAACAAAAAAATGTTATAGACTATTTTATAAATAATTTTATTGATTTAGCTAGGATAAAGCATGAAAATCTACTTTTAAGCTATGAATTTGATATTATTAGCACAATAGATGGGAAAAGAGTGAATGTAAAACAATATTATTCTACTATAGAATATATCGATGCTCCAACTTTAGATGAGATTTATGAAGAATTGAACTTTGAAAAGAGATTAGATATATTAATTCAAGTTGCTAATGTATTAGATTTTTTACATTATAAGGGGATAATATATAAATATTTAAGTCCTTCACATATTTATATATTAGGTGATGGAAGTATAAAGTTAATGGATTTAGCCACTATTTATGAAAAGATTATTAATTCAAGCTATGATGATTTAACTAGAAATTTTATAGCTCCAGAAGTTTTATTAAATCAAGAAGATTTAATAGATTGCAATTCAGACAAATATTCATTTGGAATGTTAATGATATATCTTTTAACAGAAGATTTTAACAATCCCTTGAAAAGCCAATTCGATTATATAAATGATGCTCAATTAGATGAGAATGAAGAGGATTTTTTAAATGGAATGATAAAATCACTAACCAAGAAAAATCCAGGTCTAAAAGAATATAAATTTAGGGATGTAGTTGATGATATAAATGAAAAATTTAATATGAATTACAAATATGATTTAATAAAAGAACGAGGAGTTTTGAATTTTCAAACTAAAATAGTTGGTAGAGAAAAGGAAATTGAAAAGATATTACATTTAGATGATTTAGCTTTTAAAGGGGATATTGACAATAGGGTGATTTTAATAAATGGAAATACTGGGACAGGCAAAACTAGATTATTAAAAGAGATTTCATATCTTTTAAAGTTAAGGGGAAGAGATGTATATAATACAGAAATAAATACTGAGGATAGTATAGATTTAAAGCCTATGGTTAATATACTTAGACAAACTATTAAAACAGCTCCTACAGATGTATTAGATAAATATGCTATGGAATTAGCTAAGATTTTGCCAGAGTTAAGGCCTATGCTAGGTATGGAAACTAGTTCTAGTATAGATGGAGATAGGGAGAGATTAAGATTATTTGATAGGATAAGCAATTATCTAATAGAACTTTCTATGTATGAGCCTATTTATATAATTATAGATAATTTAGAAAATTGTAGTATTGAATTATTGTATTTAATTGATTATTTAATTAATAATATAGGGAAGGGTAAAATAATTTTAATTGCATCTTATAATGAGAAATTAATTCCAGAAGATTCAATTAAAATGGACATATTGTATAAATGGTTAAATCATAAAATGGTAGAGGGAATGTTAATATCTAATTTGGACTTGTCTGAAATAGGTGAGTTTATACAATATATATTGGGAATTTCCTATAGACCTTTAAAGTTTTCAGCTGTAATGCTACGGGAAAGCCAAGGTAATCCTAAATATATTGAGTATATGATGAAAAATTTATATGCAACAGGGGAGCTGTTTTTTAGTAAAGATGGATATTGGGGAATAAAAACTAAGCAATATTCAGATATATATTTTCCTTCCACTATTGATGAAGCTTTGAAATCACAAATTGATTTAATTAAAGATGATTATATGAATATAATGAAAATAGTTTCTGTATATTATGATGCAGTTTCTAAAAGTACTTTACAATTTATTCTAGATATGGATATAGATGAATTGGATAAAAAACTAAATGAATTAATTTCTATGAAATTATTAGATGTAAAGGTTTCTGATTGGGGTTATAGTTATAGTATAAATAATATACAATTAAAAAGGCTTATATATTATGAAATGCCTGAAGACGAAAGAGTAGCAACTCATAAAAAAATTGCAGAGCATTTAGAAAAAATTTATCCTGAAGATTATAAGCCTATAGTAAGTGAAATTATTTATCATTTGATATCTTCTAATCAAAAGCATAGGGCTTTAGAATATATAATTAAAAATGCTAGAAAAGAACATTTATATTCTTCTAGTTCCATATTATTATGGGAGGAAGCCTATGAAATAGATAGTGAATTAAAATCAGAATATAGATTAGAAATCTTAGAAAATTTAGGCAGTATTTATATTGCTGAAGGAGAAAATGAAAAAGCATTAGAAGTATATGAAGAACTATTTAAAAATGCTATAGATTATGGGAAATTAGAATACGCTATTATGGC